>DATDRO010000226.1:0-14442 GCA_035291685.1 Nitrospirota bacterium
AGGGACACGGCCTTGGCCGCGCCCGTGGAGGTCGGGATGATGGACATGCAGGCGGCGCGGGCCCTGCGGAGGTCCTTGTGCGGCAGGTCGAGGAGCTTCTGATCGTTGGTGTAGGAGTGGATCGTGTTCATGAGGCCGCGCACGACGCCGAATGAATCGTGGAGCACCTTGACGACCGGCGCGAGGCAGTTCGTGGTGCAGGACGCGTTCGAGATGATGTGGTGCCTGGCGGGATCATAGGTGTGCTCGTTCACGCCGATTACGAAGGTCGCGTCGGGGTCCTTGGCCGGAGCGGAGATGAGGACCTTCTTTGCGCCTGCGGTGATATGCTTGCCGGCGTTGGCCTTGTCCAGGAAGAGGCCCGTGGACTCGATGGCAATGTCGACCCTGAGGTCCTTCCAGGGGAGCTCGGCGGGGTCCTTCTTCGCCGCGACGGCGATGTCCCTGCCGTTGACGATGAGCTTGCCGTCGCCGGCCTTGACATCGGCGTGGAACTCGCCGAAGATGGAATCCCATTTCAAAAGGTGCGCCAGGGTCTTTGCGTCCGTGAGGTCGTTGATCGCCACGATCTCGATGTCCTTGTTGCCCTGCGAAGCGCGGAACACGTTCCTGCCGATCCTTCCGAAACCGTTGATTGCGACTCTGACTGCCATGGTAGCCTCCTTAGAATATAAATAAAATTTAAAGTGCAGAATGCAAATTGCAAAATGCAAATTGGCTTCAAAAAACGGCATTGTGTTATGGCGTCATTTTGAATTTTGCACTTTGCATTTTGAAATTTGACTTTACTCGATCCTGTCCATCACAAGCCCGGTCAGGAGCTTGGGATAGAAATACGTGGCCTTCTGCGGCATCCGCTCACCCGCGGCCGCCACGTCCCTGACCTCGCTTACTTTCGTGGGATTCATGAAAAACACGACTTCGGCCGTGCCTTCCTCAAGCCTTTTGACCGCCTCGTCGGCGTCCTTGATATATTCGATATTCGTCCCCAGTTTGTGCGTTTCCATCTTTATCCCGAGCAGTTTTTCAATGACCAGGTGGTGAAGGATCGAGACGTCCAGTCTGCGGTACGCAGAAGACGCGGTTGGGATGAGCGCGTCCATGTCCGCATCGTTCCTGAGGGTCAGGAGATAATAACTGTTCCGGTCCTTGAGCCGCATGCCGAAGACATGGGACCGTTCGGCCTGCGACGCCATCATATCAAGCACCCGTTTCCGCGCGGTCGGCTCGGACCGCTCATCGAAGTCGGACCGCTCCAGGTCGAAGTACTTGTTGAGATCGTCCTCGAACGTTCCCGGCCTGAAGCCCGGCAGGTCGAACAGCGCCCGGTGCGCGGGGAGTATCGTGAGGGCCGGGTCTTCCAGACGCGCCAGATACATGGTCACGAAATTATAGGGTTCCTCGCCGGTAAAGGTCCCCGCGGCCTTGCGGCGCTCGTTCCGATAATTGAGCGCGGTATCATAGCGGTGATGGCCGTCCGCGATGAAGAACGGCTTGTCCGCCATTTCCCGGACAATGGCCCCGATGTCGCCCGTATCGCTCAATGTCCAGACGCGGTGCAGAACGCCGTCGCTGTTCTTTACTGTCATCTCGGGCGGCCCGGTGACCTTAGCAAGAATGCCCGGGATCTTCCCCTGCGGATCGGAAAAGAGCGAGTATATCTGGCTGAAGTGCGCTCCGCATGTCCTGAGCAGGCTCAGTCTGTCCGCCTTCGGCCCGGAGAGGGTGTTCTCGTGCGGCTTGACAATACCCGAGTCATAGTCCTCGATCCTGACCCGGCAGATAAAACCGCGGATACGTTTCACGACCCCGCCTGCGTTGTACTCCATTTCATAGATGTAGAGCGCCGGGGTTTTGCTTTGGCGCAGGATGCCGGTCCGGAGCCACTCGTGAAAGGATTGCGTTGCCCGCGTGTAGCGATTATCGGTGTCCGTATCGCGGGGGCCATCCAGGCCGAATTCCAGCCGTATGACATTATAGGGGCTCTTCCCGTACAGTTCCTGCTGGGCTGCCGGAGATATTACGTCATAGGGGGGACAGACAAGTTCATCGATCCCGCCCGCTTTTGCCTGATTATATACAATTCCCCGGAAGGGGATGATTTTCGCCATTAAATGGTCCTTGCTGGTAACTGCTCAGGTCAGCCGCTCTCTCTGTCGCTTAGCGTGCTATAAATCCTTGAAACTCGGCAGAGTCGCTCCTTTTTCCCGCAGCGCTTACGTTGGTAAAGTATCTTTACCGTGCACGCTTACAGCGCCTATCGCTCATGGCTGGCCCGAGCAGCTGAGTAGTTACCTTTGCTGACAGATATATCAAAGACTTTTGTTATATCATAGCGCCTGATTTATTGTCAATATATTTTGAACAGTCAAGGTGTTCCAAAAGAGGGAAGATAATATGCCGGGCTGGCCGTTCTGATTCGAAACAGAGGGTCGCGCGAATATATCATTTCTCTGTTTTTGGTCTTTTTTAACAGTCCGTTAGTCCTTATGCGTTTCGAATGTTTCTTCGAACTGCTTATGGGTGTTTTTGAATATTTCCAGGATTTTTGGGTCAAAGTGGGACGGGACGGTCCGGCCGTCGCCCTCGGTTATGATCTTGACCACCTTTTCGTGGTCAAAAGGAGGTTTATACGGCCTTCTGCTGCGGAGCGCGTCATACTGGTCCGCGAGATTCATGATCCTTGCTTCAACAGCGATATCCTCTCCCTTCAGCCCCTGGGGATACCCGCCGCCGTCCCACCGCTCGTGGTGGGACAGGGCGATCCGCTCCGCCAGTTCGAGCATGGGGGAGCCGGAACCATGAAGGATCCGGCCGCCGATGGTCGTATGGGTCTTCATCAGGGCGAACTCCTCGGGGTTCAGCCTCGCGGGCTTCAGGATGAGGTCCGAAGGTATGCCTACCTTGCCGATGTCGTGCATCGGGCTCGCGTAAGAGATCAGCTCCACGTCTTCATCGGACAACCCGAGCTGCTTTGCCATCAGAGTGCAGTAAAACGAGATCCTCTTGATGTGCGAGCCCGTGTCCTCGTCCTTGAATTCCGCCACGATGGTGAGGCGGTGGATGGTGTCGATATAGCTTTTTTTGATATTGTTTCTTGATTCCTGCAAGGCCGCGTTTGCCCCGGATAGATCATCGAGGGCGCGCTGCAGGTCCGACGTCCGCTGTTTTACCTCGGTTTCCAGAATTTCGTTGTGATGTTTCAGGAAGTCCCCGAACTCCTTGACCTTCAAAAGGTTTCTGGTACGCACCATAAGCTCCGACATATCAACGGGCTTTGTCAGGAAATCATTGGCGCCGGCCTTGAGCCCGCGGATCCGCGACTCCTTGTCGGCGAGGGCGGTCACCATCACGACGGGGGTGTGCTGAGCCCCGGAATCGTCCCTCAGTTTTTGGCACACCTCATATCCGTCCATGTCGGGCATCATGATGTCGAGGAAAATAATGTCCGGAGCGTACTCCCTGGTTTTGACCAGGGCCTCGACGCCGTTTTTCGCGGTTTGATAGTCATAACCGAAGTTCTCCATGACGGTGGAGATCACCTTCCGGTTTATTTCCTCATCATCCACGATAAGGACCTTCACTTTTTTGCTGTTTTCCGCCATAACGGTTCCTCCTGGAGGTGCTCTGTCGATGGATCTTCAGCTCCGTATCGGGATGGTGAATATGAACGTGCTTCCCTTGCCGGGCTCGCTTTCTACATGGATGCTGCCGTTGTGCAGCTCAACAAAACGCCTGCACAGGCTCAGGCCCAGGCCGGTGCCGGAATACTTCCTCGTGAGGCTCGTCTCGACCTGCTGGAAAGGCTGGAACAGCTTCTTCTGATTTTCCGGGGAAATACCGATGCCGGTGTCTGTCACGGAAATCTCGATGAGATTTCCGGGAAGTTCGGAGTTCGGAGTTCGGTGTTCGGAGTTAAATCCTTCTTGCTTTTGCTCCATGCTCCGAACTCCGATCTCCGAACTCCCAACTCTCCGTGCGATAACCCGCACGGAGCCCCCATCCGGCGTGAACTTGAAGGCATTGCTCAGGAGGTTCACCATGACCTGCTTGAGCTTTCTATGGTCCGCGGTTATATTGGTGATCGCTTCGTCGACGGTCGTTTCCACGCGGATACTGTGTTTGAGGGCCTTTTCCTTAAACATGATGAGCGAGCTTGCGATGAGCTCTTGCGCGCTGAATTCGCCCAACTCAAGCTCCGTTTTCCCGGCCTCGATCTTCGACAGGTCGAGGATATCGGTGATCAGGGCCAGCAAATGGTTGCCGCTCGCGGCGATGTCGTTCAGAAACTCCTTCTGTTTGTTCGAGACCGGCCCCGCCATGCCCTGGAGCATGATGTCCGAGAAACCAAGGATGGCATTAAGCGGGGTCCTGAGCTCATGGGACATGTTGGCAAGAAAGTCCGTCTTGGACCTGCTCGCGGCCTCGGCTTCCACCCGCCGCAACTCAAGCTCCCGGTTCACGACAAGGAGCTCCGCGTTCGTATCTTCAATGGCTTTTGTTCTTTCTTCCACTTTTTCTTCAAGCCCGCCGACAAGCCGGGCGTTCTCGATGGCGATCGCGGCCTGGTTGGCGAAGATCTCGCAGAGCTTGATCCTGTCGGAGGAGAAATAGCCGGGATCATCGCTGTAAAAATTCAGCGCGCCGATGCATTTGTCACGGGCATAGATGAGCGGAACGGCCAGCGAAGCCACGTACCCCCTCTGCCGCGCATGCTCACTCCAGGGGGCAAAGGCCGGGTCCGAGATATTCGCCGCGAAGCTCTTCTTTGTTTTGATGGCCATTCCGGTCGGTCCGTTTCCATAAAGCGAATCATCCCACATTATTTTTATGCTGGAAAGATAGCCGTCTTCGCGGCCTGAATGCGCCACGGGCCTCACTTCATAGGTGCCCGGCTCGACAATTCCGAGCCAGGCCATTTTCAGGTCGAACACGTCGGAGATAATATTGCAGATATACGCATAGATGTCTGTCAGGTTTGAAATGACCATAAGCGTATTGGACGCCGTGTTCAATGCGGTAAGTTCTTCGCTGTACCGGGCAAGGGATGCTTCGGTTCGTTTCCGTTCAATTCCCAGGGCCACAATATCAGCCACCGATCCCAGTGAATTCATCGTTGTTTCCGCAAGCTGATTGCGGCTGAACATCGCCATCACCCCAACCAGCTGGTCCTGAACTATCAGGGGATACCCGGCGAACGCGACCAGCCCCTCTTTCCGCGCCCACTCCTGGTCCCCGACCCGCGGGTCCCCGACAACCTCGTTCGTCATGTGCGGTCTTCGCTCTTCGGCGATCATACCTATCTTGAATTTGCCGACAGGGACCCGGCCGTGCGGGCCGTTGATATGCGTGTACATCCCCGCGCTCGCCTGCATTTCGAGCACCTGTTCTTTTTCGCTGAGCGTCCATATACGCGCAAATGCCGCGTCAAGATGCCGGACCACCGCCTCCGCGCATTGCTGCAACACTGCCCGCAAGTCGCCGCCCGTGGTCAGCGCAACCCCGATCTCAGCGCCCAAAGCCGCATGATGGACCCGTTCGTTCAATGCATCCTGCGCCCGTTTTCGCTCGGTAATGTCTTCGCCTGAAGAAAGGACGCCGTACATTTCGCCTGATTCACCGCGCAACATTGCGTTATGAAACGCCAGAACCCGTTCGAAGCCGTTTTTTGTCACAATAGAATTCTCGTAATATTCCCCGAGCACTATATTTCCGGACATCAGTTCGTGAAAGACGCCCCGCACCTCTTCCCTTATTCGTTCGGGTATGCACAGGTCGAACCAGCTCCGGCCGATCATCTCCTGTTCTTCATATCCGATGATCTCCAAACCTCTTTTATTGATAAGCGCAACCCTTCCCTCAGCATCCAGCGCTACTATCAGCACTCCCGCGATGTCGAGATACTTCTGCGCCTTGTTCCTCTCTTCCAGGAGAATTTTTTCGGCGTTCTTTCGCTCGGAAATGTCTCTCACCACATGGATCAGGCCTGCGATCTTTCCGTCGCTGTCAAAGCGGGGAATCGCCCTGATCTCTATGAACATGTTCAAATGAGGCTCGAACAATTCAGAAGTGGATGGTAGTCCTGTCTCCAGGCTCTGGCAGCTCGGGCACCCTTCCGGCGGACAGCCTGTGCCGTGGTAGTACTCGAAACATTTTGTCTTCCCGGGCTCCAGGAAGGAAAGTCCCAGTATCTTCTCGGCGGCCTTGTTGGCGCGAACGATATTATAATCCTTGTCATGGACGGTCACCATGTCCGTGATGGTATTGAAGGTCTCCTCCCATTCCTGCTTCGCCTGGATAATCTCGTCTTCCAGCTTCTTGCGGGAAGTAAAATCCTGCAGGGTCTCGATGGCCGCAATGATCTTACCGCTGCTGTCCCGGATCGGCGACGCGTCGAACACAACGTAGCGGTCCCTGCCGTTCAGAGCGGGGAGCCAGGCTTCCGCGTGCAGTCCGTCCGGCATCAACACGGATTTTGAAAATTGCGGATATAACTGAACAAGCTTTTCACGATCATCGCTTAGCACGATGTCCGCAAGCACAGGTCGTTGCTGGCGATAAAACGGCTTCCACGGCAGGTCCGTGCCGATCATCTCCGATGCGGGCACGCCGGTCAGTTCTTCGCACGCCTTGTTCCAGATCAGGACCTTGTGCTCGGCATCCAGGACGAACGTGGCGATAGCTGAATTCCGGATCAGGTTTTCCGTAAAATGTTTTTGGTGTTCTACGGCATCTTCCGCCTTTTTGCGCTCGGTGATGTCTTCCACGATCCCGATGCCGCCTTTGACCGCTCCGTGCTGGTCGAAGAACGGGGCGGTGCGCATGGAGATCCAGATCTCGGCGGAATGGGTCGTTGCCTGATAACCGCCTTCATACCGGTCTTCCTTCCCTGCTAACGGCGTTTCCAGGGACGGGAGCACGCGCTGGTCTCTCAGCGTACGCATGTCCAGACCGATGAGCTTTTCCCGCTTTGTTTTCAGGATCTCAATGAACTGGTCATTGCAATCCGTAATATGCAGACCAGTATCATAATGGAAAATACCGACCGGAGAGCCCTGAAAGATCAACCGGTGCATTTCTTCGCTTGATCGCAAAGCCTCTTCGGAACGCTTGCGCTCCGTGACGTCCACCATGATGTGCACAGCGCCCATGATGGTTCCCCGGTCATCAAAGAACGGGTCTGCCGTGACCTCATACCACCGGTCTTTGACCGGAGCAACAAGGGTTTCCCGCTTCCCCGTCTTTTTCGTCCGTTCAAGGGGGTAATCCGCAACCGGCCCGGCCGTGCCATGGATGATCTCCCAGTAATGCTTGCCGAGTATTTCATGGAGCTCTTTATGGGCCAGTTTCGCCAATGCCTTGTTGCACCGGAGAAGCGTCCCGCTATTATCCAAGAGAGCGATCGGCTCATTGATGGCGTCGAACGTGTCGCGCCATTCATTGGCCGCATTTTTGATCAGCAGGTCGAGGCGTCTTTGCTCGGTCACATCGATCGCCATGACCAGCGTTGCCTTCTTTCCCGCAAAGGTCAGCGTATGCGATGTGATCTCAACGTCGATGATGGTTCCGCCTTTTTTACGGTGTCTCCACGTGCCGGCCTCATCAAAGCCTTCACGCGACCGGGACACCTTTTCGAGGAGGACGGGAACATCTTCCGGCGGGCGGATGTCCTTGATGGTCATGGAGAGGAACTCTTCGCGGGAATAACCGTATTTCACGATAGCGGCGTCGTTGACGGCGAGGAATGCCAGGGTCTCAAGATCAAAGACCCACAGGGGATGGGGGTTGCTCTCGAACAGAAGCCGGTAGCGTTCTTCACTTTCCGCCAGGGCCGCCGAGGTTCTGTTGTGTTCTGCAATAACGTTCTCAAGATCATGGACCTTGGTTTCAAGGGACGCCGCAACGACATTGCAGTAATTCGAGAGATAATCCTCATTTCGTTCGATCATATCTCCCGGAGCATCCGGCGTCTTCTTCCGGGAACGCTTCTCTATGGCGGAGGAAAATTCCTTCCAAAAGGTCTCAGGGTCTACGGGTTTAACGATCAACGCGTCCGCGCCGAGGGAAAAGGCAAGCTCAAGATCCTTATCGCCGGTGTAGATCGCGGTATAGAAAACAAAAGGGACGGCCCTCAGTATTTCATCCTGTTTAACAGCGCGCAAAAACTGAAAGCCGTCCATCACCGGCATCAGGCCGTCGGAGATGATGGCGTCAGGCTTATGCTTATGAGCAAGTTCAAGCCCTTCCTGCCCGTCCCGGGCTTCGATAACACTGTTCCCGCGCGCCTCGATGATCTGCCGCAGAACGTCTCGCGCATCAGGACTATCGTCAACAACCAATATCTTCATTATCTCCCGCGATCTCCCGGGTTCATAGTGTAGTGCGTCATAAATTCCTTTACTTTGTTTGTCATTCTGAGCAAAGCGAAGAATCCCGTCTTTCCAATTACAGGAGACCCTTCACTTCGTTCAGGGTGACACGCCAACTGTAAAGAAGCGTTGGACTCACTACAATAGCACGCCGCTTACCCGTTTTTATCCAGCACTTCCCGCACTTTTTTGAGCAATACCTTGGGGACGATGGGTTTCAAAATGAATTCCCGCCCTTCCGTAAAGCCGCCGCGCTGCCACATCACGTCGGAAGTGTATCCGCTCGCGAACAGCACCTTCACATCGGGCCTGATCTTTCGGATCTCCTCATAGGCCTCCCTGCCGTTTTTCTTCGGCATGATTATATCGAACAGCAGAAGGCGGATCGCATCCTTGTTCTCAAGGAACTTGTTCACAGCGTCCTCGCCGTCTTCCGCCGCGATCACCGTGTAGCCGGACGATGAAAGCACAACGCTCGTGAGCTTCCGGAGCGCCGCGTCGTCCTCGGCCACCAGGATCGTCTCGGTGCCTCCCGCCGGATAGGCGGAAGGGGCTTCGGCCGGCTTTTCACCTGCCGGCGTCTTGACAACCGGCAGGTATATCTTGAAGGTCGTGCCCTTGCCCGACTCGCTGTAGACATTGATATAGCCGTTGTGCTGTTTAACGATCCCGTACACGATGGCAAGACCGAGCCCCGTTCCCTTGCCCTCTTCCTTGGTGGTGAAAAAAGGATCGAAGATCTTTTCCCGCGTCTTCTCGTCCATCCCGACGCCGGAATCAGAGACCCAGATCATGGCGTACACGCCCGGCGAGCCGTATCCGTGGGTCCTGGTGAATTCCTCATCGAGCTGAATGGTCTCTATCCCGATGGTCAGACTCCCTCCTTTCGGCATGGCGTCGCGGGCGTTCGTGGCCAGGTTCATCAGAAGCTGTTCGATCTGGCCGCTGTCGGCGAGAACAAAGACCGGCTCCCCGATACATTTGGTATCCAGCTTTACGTCCTCGCCGATCAGTCGCATCAGAAACTGCTGGACTTTTTTTATTATTTCATGAAGGTTCGCCGGAGCAAGGACCATCACCTGTTTTCTGCTGAAGGCGAGCAGGCTGTGGGTCAAACAGGCCGCGCGGTCCGCTGCCTCAAGGATATGCTCAACGGTATGCTTTTGAGGGTCGTCCCCCCTTGTTTTCATAAGCAGCAAGTGGCCGTATCCTATGATGGCCGAGAGAATATTGTTGAAATCATGGGCAACGCCGCCGGCGAGCTGACCAATGGCCTCCATTTTCTGGGCCTGCCGGAGCTGGTCCTCAAGCTTTTTGAGGTCCGTCAGATCCATGATGACGGCCATGGAGCCGCTCACGGTCCCGTCCTCGTTGCGGAGAATGGCCGCGCTCAGACTGATGGTTATGTTCGAGCCGTCCTTTTTCCGGCGGACGACCTCCAGCATGGGGAGATATTCTTTCTTCCTCATTTGCTCGTGTAGCGCCTGGTATTCGTCCCGCTTTTCCGGCGCAATGATGGGGTTGGGTTTGCCGATGACCTCTTCCGCATCCCAGCCGAACATGCGCTCGGCCGCTTCGTTCCAGCTCGCGATCATCCCCTGAGTGTCCAGCGAAATAATGGCCAGGGGTGAGGCTTTTACGAGGGACTCGAGCCTGCACGTGGTCTTCCAGAGCGCCTCCTCCGCTTTCTTGCGCTCTTCGATCTCGCGGGTGAGCTTATGCACCGTTTCCTCGAGTTTCGTGGCTACGATATGGCTGTATTTTGTAAGGTACTCTTTTTCCTGCTCGATGAGCTTCGGGGCGAGCGGTTTTTCTTTCTGCTGGTGATAGTCATCAAGAACGTCGCAGAGCTCCGTCCAGAACTCCTCGGGGTCTTTTGGCTTGATGATGAACGCCTCCGCGCCCAGGGCAATGGCGAGCTCGGCTTCCTTGTAACCCGTATACACGGCGGAATAAAAAACAAAGGGAATGGATTTGAGAGGGTCTTCATTCTTGACGGCGCGAAGAAATTGAAAACCGTCCATCTTCGGCATGAGGGCATCGGAAATAATGAGGTCCGGTTTCTGCCGGTGCGCTTCCTCCAGGCCGGCCTGCCCGTCTTCGGCCTCGATGACCTCATAGCCGTGATGTTCGAGATTGGCCCGAAGGATCTTTCTATCGGGGACATTATCGTCGACAATGAGGGCCTTCATGGTCTCACTCCGATTGTGCGGTGAATATTCTCAACGATCGTCAGCGGGTCAATGGGTTTTTCAAAATACCCGTTGCAGCCCGCGTTGAGCATTTTCTCGCGGTCGCCCAGCATGGCGTAGGAAGTTATGGCGATGATGGGGATCGTATCTCCGATGGCGGAGCTCCTGATCCGCCTCGTGGCTTCCAGCCCATCGATGCCGGGCAGGTTGATGTCCATGAGAATGAAGAATGGCCGCTCCCGGAGAGCGAGGTCAACGCCCTGCTCGCCGGTCACGGCAGTTATGATCTCATACTCGTGTTTTTTGAGCGCATACGCGATGAGTTTCAAGTTGTCCTTGTTGTCTTCGACGACGAGTACTTTTTTCATTTTTTCATGCTCCTATGGGGACAATTATAGCAAATCTGCTTCCCTCGTGTTCCTCGCTGGCGACCGTTATTTCACCTTTCAGGACCTCGGTGACGAGCTTTTTTGTCAAGTACAGACCCAGGCCGGTGCCCAACACCGTCGCCCGGAGCGGGGAGTCGAGACGGACGAAAGAATGAAAGAGTTTGGGGAGGTCGTCTTTATTGATGCCGATGCCGGTGTCCTCGACGATGATTTCGATATAATCGAAATTATTGTTGAGCTCGGAGTCAGTTCCCCCGATTAAGGCATTCGGGGGCAGGCTCCGTTCGGGGTGCTTTGCTTCTTTTAATTCCGCATTCCGCACTCCGCATTCCGCACTCAAGCGTGTTTGCACGCGAACGCTGCCGCGTTCGGTAAACTTCACCGCATTGCTTACCAGGTTCATCACGCTCTGGAGCAGGCGCCTGCGGTCGGTGTGCATGGGCTGGTGGAGGTTTTGGACCGTGAATTCGATCCCCTTGTCTTTCGCGTCCTTCTCGAGCAGTTTGGCGGCTTCAGCAACGACGTCATGGAGATCAAAATCCTCGGCATGGACGTCGATGGTGCCGGCCTCGATCTTGGACACGTCGATCACGTCGTTGATGAGGGCGAGGAGGTGTTTGCCTGAGCGAAGCACGGTGGCGAGGTTGTCCTTCTGCTCATCGCTCAGCGGGCCAGCCCATTCGTTCAAAAGGATACTTGAAAATCCGATCACCGAGTTCAGCGGCGTCCTGAGTTCGTGGCTCATGGAAGCGATGAACTGGGACTTGAGACGGTCGATCTCTTTCAGGCGCATGTTGGCTGCTTCAAGTTCTTTTTTCTTATTAGCCAGGTCCTCGACGAGGCCCATCAAAGTGCGACGGCCGTCCTGAAGTTCAGCGGTACGCTCTTTTACCATTTCTTCAAGATGTCCACGGTGCTTCTCCAGCTCCAGCTCCGCCTGTTTGCGCTGGGTGATGTCCGTCACTACCCCTTCAATGGCGATCGGACGGCCTTCATTGTCTGTGATGAGCGTGTTTCTCTGGTGTAACCACTTCACTTCACCGGATTTATGGATTATCTGGTACTCGTAAAAGGGGGGCATCTTGCCGGAGAGCAGGTTGTCCCATTGTTCCCTGAAATATCCCTGCCAGTCCGGGTGAATACGTTTCTGTATCAGGACAGGCGAATCATAGAACTCCTCCGGGGAGAATCCGAATATTGCCAGGGACGCCGGGCTTGCGTATTCATAGCGGCCATCGGGTAGCGACATCCGGTAGATCATGTCCTTTGCATTCTCCGCAAGTGTCCGAAACCTTTCCTCGCTTTCGATAAGCGCGGCCTCTGAATGTTTCATTTTGGCGTTGTAGCGATTTATCATCCAGTAAAGGAGAACCGCCGTTATAGCAACAAATCCCCATCCTTTGTACGTCTGGAGCCGTGTCAGAAGAGGCGGGTCGTTTATCATTGAAGAAAGTGCCCGGTCGGAAAAGACGATCCACAGCCCGCCAATGACCGCATAGATTGCGGCAATACTGAGAGGGGAGAGAAGGGAGAAGGGGCGTTTGTTTATCGGCGGAATGACCATAAATACCTTTATGCATATCAAATTTCAGAGGTGCGAAAGTCGCCGAATTTCGGACGCATGCCGGAACAAGCAAAGATATGCTTCCAATGTGCTAAAATATGCACGTTATTGCAGCCGCCCCATATTGCTCATGATGCTTTTTTGAAATTCATAATATCATCTTTATATCGATGGTAAATTATAACAAAAAAATGCCGGTAATGTTCGTTTCTCTGCTGTTGTTGACAAATTCGCTCCAGTATGCGATTATCCTCCGCGTATGAGGATCATCCGGGGCGTTAAAAATCTCTCTGAGACATTTCCGAACCCCGTGCTCACGATCGGGAACTTCGACGGCGTGCACCTGGGGCATCAGGCGATACTCAGGAAGGTCGTCGCGCGGGCGCGGGCGATCAACGGCACGAGCATTGCCTTTACCTTTGAGCCCCATCCGCTCAAAGTAGTAGCTCCTGAGCGGGCTCCGAAGCTTCTGAACACCTTTCACGGGAAGATGAGGCTGTTCGAGGCCGCGGGCATTCAGGTCGTTATCTGCGCGAGCTTCACCCGCGCTTTTGCAGGCCAGGACCCTGAGGCTTTTGCCCGGGATGTCCTCCACAAAAAGATCGGCGCCAGGGAAGTGTACGTAGGCTATGACTATGCCTTCGGCAGGGGAAGGGAAGGAAGCATTGACTTCCTTAAGAAAATGGGACTGGCCTACGGATTCGAGGTGGGCGTGGTTGAAGCCGTCGAGGCGAACGGCGTGGTGGTGAGCAGTTCCCTGGTCCGGGACCTCGTCAGCGCCGGCAGCATGGCGGAGGCGGCCGGGCTCCTCGGCAGGCACTACTCGATCGAGGGCGTCGTTGTTCCCGGCTCCCACCGGGGCCATACACTCGGGTTTCCGACGGCGAATCTGAAGACCACGAATGAGCTCATCCCCGGCTACGGCGTCTATGCCGTGCGCGCGTCAGTTGACGGACAATGGCTGAAAGGCGTGGCATCTATCGGGGTGAGGCCGACGTTCGGCGGGGGCCCTGTTTCCATAGAGGTGTATCTCTTTGAGTTTCATGAAGACATCTACGGCAGGCACCTTGATTTGTCTTTTGTGGAGCGACTCCGGGGCGAACAGAAGTTTCCTGATGCAGAATCACTCGTTCTTCAGATGCGCAAGGACGTTGAAAAGGCGAAAAAAGTATTAGAGAGCCTGATGGAGTGATGAAATTATGAAGATTCGAGGTTGAGAAGATGAGATTCAAGATATCTGTAATTACTCAGGTCAGCCACGCGCTCTGTCGCTTAGCGTGCTATTAATGCTTGCATTTCGGCATAGCCGGTGCTTTTTCCCCCAGCGCTTGCGGCGTTACATTAATCTTTGCCTTGCACGCTTACAGCGCCTATCGCTCATGACCGACCTGAGCACGCAAGCTGTTACAGATACCCCTCTTCTCAATTTCTCAAGTTCACTTTTTTTTCCAAACCCCGCATCCTCCGGGGTGAAACAATTTTGACGGTCCCATCTTCCCTTGATAAAAAAAGCTCTGTATGCCCTTGTCATAACCCAGGACCTCGGCTAAAATCTTAACGGTACCAGTTCGCATAATTTTTTCACGGAGGCTTGTCTATGGAAGCGTTCTCCACCCGGCGCCGCTTCGGTCTTTATCTATTTGTTTCTACCCTGATCATCGTGCTGCTCGGCGCCGCTCTCGGCGGGGCAGGGGTCTTCGCGCTTCTCCCCGCGAACCTCGGCGAGGGCTATGGCGCCGTTCTGTCGACCGTCCAGGGGATGGAGCGGACGCTGCTTGAAAGAGTGGCGGGGATCTATGCCGTCATGTCGGTCCTCATCATCGGCGCCGTCATGCTGCTTCACCTGTTCTATTCGCACCGGATCGCGGGGCCGGCGTATCGGCTCGGCCGCGAGTCGGAGGCAATCGGGCAGGGGCGGTTAACGGGAG
>DATDRO010000227.1:0-3079 GCA_035291685.1 Nitrospirota bacterium
TTCACTATCACCCTTATGTGAAAGGAGAACCACTCGTGCGTGAAAGAGAACGTGAACTGCGCCGGCGCAGAAAACGCAGGCAAGAGACCTTGAAACAAAGACGCAAGACAGCCAAGACCGAAGCCGCGGCAAAAAAGGCGGCGAAATAATGCTTCAGAGGCGGAACCTCACCCTCCTGACGGCCGTGCTGCTGCTTGTCGCCCTCATCATCGCGGGCTGCGCGCCCAAGCTGCCGCCCGATGCGCCGTGGGAAAAAGATGCGCGCGCGCTCCTTGAGCAGGCCGACGGGCTCTTCGCCAAAAGACAATATGACCAGGCAACAAAGGCGGTAGACGCCTTCTTCACGCGGTATCCCAAGAGCAGGCACGCCGACAGGGCGCTCTCGCTCATGGGAGAACTGCGCCTTGCGCAGCGTGATTACCCCCGCGCCCTGAGCTACTTCATGGAGATCATTGAGAAACACGCATCATCTCCGTTCATCATCGACGCGAAATACAAGCTGGGCATCTGCTATTTCGAGCTCAAGGAGTACGACCTCGCCATTGCAAACCTTGACGACCGGAGCAGGATCAGCGATCCGTCGAAGCTCAGGCGCATTGCCGACATGCTCTCCGCCGCGCACCTGATAAAAAAGAACTACCTGAAAGCACTGAAGGAAAATCTGATCCTTATTGACATAACATCCGACGAAAGGCAGAAGGCCGGGTACCGTGATCGCATACGCGAGATCGTCAACAAGAACCTGTCAGAGGAGGAGTTGAGGTCCCTCTCCTCGGGCGCGTCCTACCCGGCGGACATCGCCCTGCTGCGGCTCATCGGCCTCCAGATGGAGCAGAGGAAATACAAGGATGCGATCAAGACCAGCAAGGAATTTATTGGACGCTTCCCCGCCCACGCGGAAAAGGGGCGCGCGGAAATGCTCGCGGCCGATGCTGCGGCACAGCTCACCGCCCCCCGCTATTTTCTCGGGGTCCTCGTTCCCCAGTCCGGCCAGCTCACCTTCTTCGGCGACCGGGTGCTCAAGGGCATTCAGCTCGCGATCAACATGCACAATGCGAAGGAGACGGATGCCCGGGCCGGCATTCTCGTGAAGGACACGGAAGGATCTCCGGAAAAGGCCGTGGCGGCACTGACGGAACTCGTATCCAAGGACATCGCAGCGGCCCTGGGCCCGCTCCTGACAAAGGAAGTGGAAGCGATCGCGCCCGCGCTGGAGAAACTGCGGGTGCCCGTGATCTCGCCCGCGGCCTCGGGGCCGGGACTCGGGACTCTGAGCCCCTGGCTGTTCAGGAACGCGCTCACAAATGCAAGCCAGGCCGCGGCAGCCGCGGAGTATGCGCTCAAGCTCAAGCGCAGAAAATTCGTGATCCTCTATCCCGACGATTCATACGGCAGGGACCTCTCACGCCTCTTCAGCAAAGAACTTGCGAAAAAGGCCGAGGTCCTCGCGAACAACTCCTATCCCGTTGAAGCGAACGACTTCGGTCCGTATATTAAAAGGATCATCGAGATCGACCTCCGTTCGAGAAAAATACCCGTTCCCGATGACGAGGGGGAAAGAAAAAAGCTCTTTCAGGAATACACGCCCAGTTTCGACGCCATTTACCTTCCCGGCTATGCGGACAGGATCGGACTGCTGCTCCCCCAGCTCGCGTTCTACAATGTGACGAACGTGAGCGTGATAGGATCGAACGGCTGGCATTCGCCTGACTTGATTGAACGGGCGGGGCGCCACGCTGAGGGAGCGGTATTCGTCGACGGCTTCTTCCCGGAGAGCTCCGATCCTGCCATCAAATCCGTGGCGGACGCCTACCGTTCCGCGTACCAGGAAGAGCCGGACATTCTCTCGGCCCAGGCATACGACGCCGCCATGATGGTCCTCTCGCTCCTGAAGGCGGGAAAAGACTCGCCCACGACCGTCAGAGACGGCTTGCTCACGCTCCGGGATTTCCCCGGCATCTCGGGATCAACGAGCTTCCCGGGCAACGGCGAAGCCCTGAAAAAACTTTTCCTCCTTACCGTGGAAGACGGCAAGTTCGTGGCGGTGAAAAACTGAGTAACTGCTCGGGTCTTCCTCACACAAAGACACAAAGGCACGAAGAAGGGCTTTAAATCTCAGGGTTAAAACCAAAACATAAATTTACCTTCGGTCCTTCTTTGTGTGCTTCGTGCCTTCGTGTGCGTATATGGTTTTAAGGTCCTGAGTAGTTATGAACTGAGAGGCATTTAATAATCCCATGGAAGAACATCTCTCCACCATACAGATGATCTCGGTTATGGCCCTGCCGCTTGTGTTCGCCATCGTATTCCACGAAGTGGCGCACGGCTGGGTCGCGAATAAACTGGGGGACCCCACGGCGCGGAACATGGGCAGGCTCACCTTAAACCCTCTCCGGCACATCGATCCCTTCGGAACAGTTATCATGCCGCTGCTCCTCCTCCTGCTTACGGACGGCAGGTTCGTTTTCGGGTATGCCAAACCGGTCCCGATCAACCCTTATAATTTTAAAGACCCGAAAAAAGGTATGGCGTTGTCATCGCTCGCCGGACCCGGCGTCAACATGATCATGGCGATGTCATTTGCGTTCGTTCTTCGCTTCGTCATGCCCGCACTCGAAGGGCCCATACCGAAACCAGCATGGGATTGGTTCGCTGTCCCCGTCGCCCTCATGCTCGGATACGGAGTTATTGTTAACGTGGTGCTTGCCGTGCTCAACATGATCCCCGTGCCGCCGCTCGACGGCAGCAGGATCGTGTACTGGCTGTTGCCCGACCGGCAAGCAGCGGCCTACTACCGCCTCGAACGCTTCGGCATGCTGATCCTCCTGGCGCTCCTGGGCACCGGCATCATCGCGAGGGTCATCACGCCCATCATACGGCCGATACTCTTTTTCCTTTTAGGGGAAAACATTTTTTGAATGGAAGGACCGCCAAGTTCACCGAGTACGCGGAGTAATTAAAAGCACCAAATCTCAAACGCCAAATAACAAACAAATTTCAATGATCAAGTTCCAAACTGTTTGGTTATTGAGATTTGGTCATTGGTGATTATTTGGGATTTGTAATTTGGAATTTTCCC
>DATDRO010000228.1:0-3895 GCA_035291685.1 Nitrospirota bacterium
GATCAGGTGAAAGCACGTCGCTCACGCAACTGACTCATACCTCGCTTCGAAAACACTGTTCCCCAAAATCTTCTTCACGCTGTGGTCCATATTCGCGCCCGCGTGTTCGAGTATCTTGAAGATTGACTCCACATTCTCTTCTGCGTTGATGGCCCTGGCGACTTCTTCTGCAGTAAAGGACTTGCCGGGATTTTTGCGAAGGAATGAGACGGCATCGAGCTGAAGCCGGATGACCGCTCCTGCCATTTTCTTTCCTGCCTCGACCCCGGGCTGGTGATACGCATTGACATTCACGAGCGTGGCGTAGTAGCCGACGGCCCGTTCGTACAAAGCGATGAGCGCGCCGACTGACCGGGCGTCAAGTTTGTCGATCGTGATCGTTATAGACTCCCGGCCGTTCTCAAAAAGCGCGCTGCGGGTCCCCCGGAGGAAACAGTTCAGATAATCGCCGCTCGTGACGCCGGGCTCCACCTCGGTTGATTTGGCATCGCGGTCATGGAGGATTTCTATAAAAGTCGCGAAGAAATTATTCACTCCTTCGCGGAGCTGCTGAACATAGGCATGCTGGTCACTCGAACCCTTGTTGCCGTAGACAGCGATGCCCTGGTTCACGACTTTTCCATTAAGGTCTTTTTCCTTTCCCAGAGACTCCATGACGAGCTGCTGAAGGTATTTTGGGAAAAGGGCAAGACGGTCTTTATAAGGAAGGATGACCATGTCCTTTTGTCCGCGGCCACTCGTTGCATGGTACCAGGCGAGGGCAAGAAGTGCTGCCGGATTTTTATGGGTTTGCTTGTTTCTGGTGGCTTCGTCACATAATGAGGCCCCTTTGAGCAATTCTTCTATATGGAGTCCCTGGAGGGACGCAGGCAGAAGTCCAACGCCCGACGTAGCAGCTGTTCTCCCACCGACCCAGTCCCACATGGGAAATATGGCAAGCCACGAATCATTTTTTGCAATGTTATCGAGCTTGCTTCCCACACCTGTTATGGCAATCGCATGTTTCTCAAACGAAAGTCCTATTTTTTTGTAGGCTGCCGCAGCTTCAAGCATCCCGTTTCTCGTCTCAATAGTCCCGCCACTTTTCGATATTACGATGGTGAGGGTCTCCGCCAGATTGTCGCCGACCTCTTTAAGGACCCTGTCGATGCCGTCCGGATCGGTGTTGTCCAGGAAGTAGGGTTTCATTTTATCAGCGCTTGTGCCGAGTGTATCCGCGATGAATTGCGGGCCCAGGGCAGAGCCGCCGATGCCGATGCTCAGTATCCTGGTGAAGCGGTCTCGTTTTTCGGGTTTGATCTTTCCTGAGTGGATATTGGAAGTGAATTCCTTGATAGAGCGAAGGGCGTCCTCGATCTCGCGTCGCAGTTCCGGCTTCGGCGCGCGTTCCGGGCTCCGCAGCCAGTAGTGTCCGACCATGCGGTTCTCATCGGGATTGGCGATCGCGCCTGCTTCGAGAGAGTCCATGGCCTTGTACGCCTTCTGTATCTCCGGCTCCATGCGATCGAAATAATCGTCGCTGAAGTTCATTCTGCTGATGTCGAGCGTCAGGCCGATGGAAGGGCTTACGCAGAGATATTTTTTATATCGTTCCCAGAGAGCTTTGTTGTTCATCGTTTTAATGTGGTGAGATGTTATTGCTGTTTTTTTGAAGTCTCTTCTTCCTTGCCGTACACTGCCCGTATCCTTCGGGCGAGCTCCCGGAGCGCATCAGAGAACCTCATGCCTGTGTCCATGAGCTCCCTGATGACCGCAGCCTTGCTCAACTCGGCGATCACCTTGTCTGATTCATCGACGATGTCACAGGCGTTCTCTCCTTTTTCAAGCTGCTGCAGGATGCAGGTCTCAAGCTGCTCAGGAGAATACTTTTCTACTAATTTTTTTATTTCCGGGGTCTTCATAATCAGGTCCTATGATGAAATCATTGTACCACAAAAACCTTTTTAAGGGGAGAATCCGGTCTTTCTTTTTCATGCTTTTGTGGTAATATACCGCCTATGTCGGAACAGGATACAATCTGCGCGGTCTCTACGCCGACGGGCAACGGCGGCATCGGGATTATCCGCGTGAGCGGGAAGGACGCTGTCAGCATTGCTTCAAAGGTTTTTAGATCGCGCAATGACAGAAAGATCGAATCAGAAACAAGCCATACACTTCATTACGGCCACATCATGGACCCTGCCACAAAAGAAACGGTGGACGAAGTGCTCGTGAGCGTGATGCGCGCGCCGGCAACGTATACGCGCGAGGACGTGGTGGAGATAAACTGCCACGGCGGGATGATGCCGCTCTGGCGCACCTTGGCGCTTCTTATTGCCGCGGGCGCGCGACAGGCCGAGCCGGGAGAGTTCACGAAGCGGGCTTTTCTGAACGGCAGGATAGACCTTGCCCAGGCAGAGGCGGTAATGGATATCATCAGGTCCAGGACCGAGCTCTCCCATCGTGCGGCCAACGAGCAAATGCTCGGTGGCCTGTCGTCAGAGGTCGGGGCGCTCCGCGAACAGCTCGTCTCGCTCCTCGCGTCGGTGGAAGCGGGGATCGATTTTCCGGAAGAAGATATCCAGACAGCGACCGGTTGCCCGCTCGCGGAAGAAATGACGCGCATCCTCACAGGCATTGACGCGCTGCTGTCGAGCGTCGCGTATGGCAGGATCCTGAGGGACGGGCTTGCAACCGCGATCGTGGGAAGGCCGAATGTGGGCAAGTCCTCGCTGCTCAACGCCCTCCTGAAACAGGACCGGGCGATCGTGACCGAGATACCGGGAACCACGCGCGATGTGCTCGAGGAATACCTGAACGTCTCCGGCATCCCGCTCAAGATATTGGACACTGCCGGCATACGGCATACGCATGACCGTATCGAACAGGAGGGAGTGCGCAGAAGTCTCGCGGCGATCGGTTCGGCGGACATCGTGCTCGTGGTGCTCGACGGCTCCGAGGCGTTCTCCGATGAGGACAAAAGAGTTCTCTTGGAAGTGAAGGAGAAAAAAGCTATTGCCGTGATAAATAAATCCGACCTCCCGCGAAAAATGGAGAAGCTTGCATGGCCGCAGGTTCAGGTCACGGTGTCCTGTCGAACAGGCGCGGGGCTCGAAGGTCTCCGGCAATCCATTCTTGAGATGGTGAAGCAGGGGACCGTCATGGCACAAGAGCACGCCTGGGCCGTGAACCAGCGGCACAAGACCGCGCTCGAACAAACAAAGGAGAGTTTACAAAAGGCGCGCGAGTCCGCCTCGTCCGGACTCTCACCGGAGTTCGTCGCCCTGGACCTGCGGGGAGCGCTTGACAGCATCGGGCTCATTAGCGGCGCGACGTATACGGAGGATATACTCGAAAGAATTTTTAATGACTTCTGTATTGGGAAGTAGTACAAACAATTTCTGGCTCATCCGGGTTTTGGTTCAAAGGGCGATATGGGTTGCCGCAGCAGCAGCCCCTTCGCGCCATCGCGCTAACGCGCCATCGAGCGCAGTGGTCGAACGGCACGGGCGCCCTTCTTTCTCAGCACTTCCGCTTCGCTCGTGCTGTTTTGGAGCAGTGGTGATACCGGCTTCGGACGGGGCGCGATAACGCGCGGTTGTCGCTCAAGGGCATGCCGCTTTCCATCGGGACACAGGCTCCGACGCGAAGTGTGACGAATGCAAAATGCAGAGTACAAAATATAAAAGTCAAAATGAACGGATATAAAATCATGCCCTTTTGCAATTTGCATTTTGAAATTTGACTTAGGCATTGCTTTCTTTGTGTCTTCGTGCCTTCGTGGCTAAATCGCCTTATCCTTATTTATCTCTATTTACCGATACAGAAATCATTAAAAATCTTTTCCAGGATATCTTCCGTATACGTCGCGCCCGTAATGAGCCCGATGCTGTCAAGCGCTCCCCGCAGGTCCAGG
>DATDRO010000229.1:0-10992 GCA_035291685.1 Nitrospirota bacterium
TGAAGCGCCTCCGCAAAGACCTTCCCGCATTGTTCGGAATCTTCTTTCGGATGGAGGTCCGCGTGGTGCCTCCCGATGATCTCTTTTACCGGCAAGCCGAAGAGCTCTTCCGCCTTTTTGTTCGCATCGAGCACGAGCCCGGTTTCGGCGTCAAAGACAAAAATAGCATCGTTCGCCGTCTCGATGAGCGTGCGGTACTTTTCTTCTGACGCCTTCAGTTCTCTCTCCACCCCCCCGCGGACCAGGAGCTCGCGTCGCACCATGAAAGAGAGGAGAAGCGCGCTCGCAATGACGAACGTCCAGCCCTTGTATGTTTGAAGCTCGCTCAGGATGTGCGGATCGCTCACCAGCGCCTCGAGAATGCGGTCGGACACGGCGACCCATATCCCGCCGAAGAGGGTGTAGAGCAGAACGATTCGGAGCGTTACCTGGATACCTGAAGTTTTCATTTTGATGACCGGTTCCAATCAGAAAGGACTGCAGTCTGTTTCGTTTTTCTATAAGAGCGTGCCACGTACAAAAAAAGGCCCCCGCAGAGCGGGGCTTCACAGGAGCAGGGAAGTCAGCTTTCGACGATCGTTCGTACCTCGAATTGAGGCGGGTCCTGAATGGTCTTTTTCACGGCGCACTGCTCCGCGACCTTGACCAGGGCGGAATGGTACTTCTCCGGGAACTCCGGCGGAACATGGACGTCGATCAGAATTTTGCTGAGTTTCGATTTTCCCTCCGCCGTTGTCGCATACTCAAGCCGCTGGGAAAGAGAGATCGCGTCAGTCGGAATTTTCCGCTCCTGGCAGAAGCTCAACACGTAAATTCCTGCGCAGGTCCCTATGGATGCGAGAAAGAGCGCGTACGGGCTCGGCGCAGTATCATCGCCGCCCAGCTTCTTCGGCTGGTCCGTCGGTATGACCATTCCGTTCATGTCGGCATTCACCTTTTTGCCGCCGGGAAATGTAATTTTTATATCCATGCCGATCTCCCTCCCTCGTGGAAATTATGTTCCATTATACGCCGAAGCCTGAAACGATGTCCAATAAATATGTATTGTCAAACGGAAAAGAGGCCCGAGGCGGCATAGCGGCTGGCAATGTGCAGGGGAAAGGCTTCAGAAAGAACCTCGCGGTGCGTCCGGAGCGCAATGTCGGGGCTGTTGTTCTGTTCCGACAGATGCGCCAGGCATGCCCATTTCAAGCCGTCCCCCGCCGCCCGGAGAAGCTCGGCGGCCTCCCTGTTCGAGATATGCCCTCCGGGGCCTTTGATGCGCCGCTTGAGAAAAGGAGGATACGGCCCGTTCGTAAGCATCTCCGGATCGTAATTGCTCTCGATAAACACGGCGTCAAGGGAAGCGACAACGCGGCCAAGGCCTTCGAAAACATGGCCGAGGTCCGTCAGGATGCCGAGCCGCTTGCCGGCCGCGTTCACAACGAACGCGGCGCCGTCTTCGCCATCGTGCGGCGTGGGAATCGTTTCCACGGAAACATCGCCGAAGCGGAGCGTCCCGCCTGACCGGAAGTGCAGAACGTTCGTGAAACAACCGAGTGAGCAGGCCGACTCCGCAGCGGAGAGCGTTTTCGGCGTGACATAGACAGGAATGCCGTACTTTCGCTGGAACACGCCCGCGCACCGGATGTGGTCCGCGTGGTCATGCGAAATGATGAGGGCGTCTACCTGCCGGATATCGCGGCCATGGGCCGCGAGCCGCTTCTCCGCCTGAATGCCGCTGATCCCGGCGTCGAACAGCAACCGTACGCCGTCCGCTTCAACATAGATACAGTTGCCGTTACTGCCTGACTGAAGTGAGATCGCGATCATGCCGTCCCCGGTTTCGATGAGAAGATTGCTCGTGAAAAACTTCTTTTCGCGCACTACTTTAACAAGCATCGGCACACTTGTCAAGGACGGAACGGATTTGCGCGCATATTCCTGTTGAGATTTTTTCGTGCTCTCTTGCGAAACCTGCTTCAGAATGAACTGTGCAAGTCGCTTTTTTCCGCGAAACCAAGGGCGGTTTTTTTCTGTTCCGGGAAACGGCCGGGTAACCCTTCCTATGGGGCATTTTACCAGGAAATGGGTGATTTCACCCACTCACGATGTTCACTTTATTTCTCAACGGAAACAGATCCCTCTGATGCAACCAGTCATCATTTTTGCCGGCTTATAACGCTTTGAAATATTTAATGTAGAACGCTGTGCCTTCGCGTCTCTAAAAGCCACCAATAAACTGGCATGCTGTTTGCTTAAATAATCAGCAACGACCTATGTCGGGGGGGTATAGTGCAAAAAATAGTTTCCATACTTGAGGAGTCTCCGTTGTATCCGGAGCTTACTCATAACGAAAAATTACTGCTCGTGCAGTACCTGGCAAGCACATACCCCCATATTTTCAACGACCGAAACACACCGCTGCACTTTCCTGCAAACCTTGCCGCACCAAGCTACAGGGAATTATCAAGTTAGGCGTTATTAGGATCACTCCACGCTCGCCCGCGACCCTGCCGCAAATGCATAAATCGTTAAAACGAGATAAAAGTAAATCTCCATAGCCGTCACAGCATGGAGATAAATAATTCCTTCCATACTTTAGCATTATTTATATTCCCGTATCATTCAGCGACCACGGCATTGCTTGCGAGAATACCTTTTCCGCTTGTCAGGGAGATATATTAAAAACAGATTGTGATATACTAAAAATATAAAAGGAGCGCAGAATGAACAAAATAATTCTGGACATCGGAATCATTGTATTCATCGTATACGCGGCGGTCAATATTTTTTATATTATTGATCTCAGGCGAACGAGCATTGCCGCTCGGGAACTGATCAAGAACACGGGAGAGAACTTGAATCCCGCACTGGTCGAACTCAGGGGTACGCTTGAAAATATCAGGAAAATGACCGATGAAATCGGCATCCTGACACGAGATGTAAGACTGGTCGCCGCTTCCGCAGCAGCCTTGGAAAAAGGCCTGAGAACGTTTTGGGGATACTACAAGGATGATATCGGGGCGGCGGTCGATGCAAATATTGCCGGCCTGAAGGCCGGTGTCAAAACAGGGGTAGTCACCCTGATGAGAAACCTGAAAGAGAGAAAGGGGGGATCATCATGAAAGAAGAACTCGTCGAAACAGAGAATAGCAGATCAGCATTGCTTCCGTTCTTAGTGGGTGGTGTTATAGGAGCAGGAATAGCGCTTTTGCTTGCGCCGAAGGCGGGAAGGGAAATAAGGAAAGACCTGGGGCAGTTTGCAGGAGACGCAAAAGAGAAACTTTCCTCCGCCTTTGAAAAAGGCAAGGAACTGTACGAAGAAGGCAGATCGACGGTCACGCATGCCTATGAAGAGGGCAAATCTGCAATCACCAGCGCCGTAGAGGCGGGGAAAACAGCATATATGCGGGAAAAAGAAAGGCGTCACGCAGCTTGAATGAAGTATGAGTGATTTCCCGTATTACGCAGGACCACCACACTGATCGGGAAGGAAAAGAGCAGTTGTTTAAAAAGATGAACTCGACATCGATTCGAGAAGAGGGCATCGGATAATCATCCGATGCCCTCTTATTTTGAGCTGAGAAGTTCCCGGTTCTCCGGTGTCAAGATTTGACCGGACACCGCAGGACGAAGTATGGTGTGCAGGGGAAGGGTGTTTCAGCTCCGGTATGCTGCGTTGATCTTGACATATTCATAAGACAGGTCGCACGTCCAGACCGTGGCCTCGGCTTTGCCCTTGTGAAGATCGATCACGATCCGCACCTCGCGCTGCTTGAGGGCAAGAGCCGCTTCCCGCTCCGCCGCCTTGCCCTGGCCGAGACCTTTTTCCACGATCTTAGCCTTGCCGATAGAGATATCGGTCCTGGCCTCGTCCATCTCAACGCCGGCGTTTCCGAGGGCGACCATGATCCTGCCCCAGTTGGCGTCTTCGCCGAACAGCGCGGTTTTCACCAGACTCGACTTGGCCACGGCCATGGCGGCGCGTTTGGCCTCAACAGGGTTTTTCGCGCCCTGAACGGTGATCTCCACGAACTTCGTCGCTCCTTCGCCGTCGCGCACCACCTGCATGGCCAGGGAACGCGTAACCGTATCAAGGCATGCCTGGAACTTTTTGATGTCCTTTCCGCCCGCCGCCGGCCTTTTGTTCCCGGCCGCGCCGTTTGCCATGCAGAGTATCATATCATTGGTGCTCGACTCACCGTCGATCGTTATATTGTTGAACGACCGGTCGGCAGAGGACAGGAGCGCTCTTTTGAGCGCAGGCGCCGGGATAAGCGCGTCCGTAACAATAAAACAGAGCATAGTTGCAAGGCCGGGGTGTATCATGCCCGAGCCCTTGGCAATACCCGCAATGGTGATCGTCTTGCCGCCGATCTCTTCCCGAACAACGGAGAGTTTCGGATAGATGTCCGTCGTCATGATGGCTTCCGCAGCCTGCTCCCAGCCTGAAGGCGACAAGAGTCCCGTTGCAAGAGAAATCCCGGTCGCGACCTTTTGCATGGGCAGAAACTCGCCGATCACGCCGGTGGACGCAACATACACGGCATCGGGCTTGACGCCGAGCTCCCTGGCCGCAAGCTCTGCCGTTGCGTGCGCATCAGAGAGCCCGCGCTTTCCCGTACAGGCATTCGCGCAGCCGCTATTCGCCACGATGACCCGGCATTTGCCTGATCTTACTCTTGCCATGTCCACCAGGACCGGCGCTGCCTTCACCCGGTTTCGGGTAAAAACACCCGCGACCGCGGCCTCACGGTCGGAAACAATAAGGGCGAGGTCCTTTTTTACTTCTTTCTTAATGCCGCAGTGAATGCCCCATGCCTTAAATCCGGGGACTGAAAAATTCTTGGTATCCAGTATTCTCATTGTTCTCCCTCTGGTATGGATAGAAAATTTGAAAAACCCGGATGTCAACATCTCGAATGCAAGAGGTGAATGCCTTCTGCACCCGTTCATATCTCGATCCTACGGAAACATCCCTGCCGCCTTCAAGCCGTCCGTCTCGTCAAACCCCATCATCAGGTTCATGTTCTGCACGGCCTGGCCCGACGCGCCTTTCACCAGATTATCAATAGCCGTCACCACCACGGCACGTCCGGTGCGAAGGTCCGCATAAACGCCGATATCGCAGAAATTCGAACCGCGCACGTTCCGCACGTTCGGAAACTCTCCGGCAGGAAGGACCCGGACGAACGGTTCGTTTTTGTAGAACTCCTCGAACAGCGCATGCATGCGGCCGGTATCCGTCGCATTCGCGAGCCGCCCGTAGATCGTTGACAGGATCCCCCGGTTCATGGGCACAAGGTGCGGAGTGAACGACAGAGTGACCTTCTCGCCCGCCAAAAGAGAGAGCTCCTGCTCGATCTCCGGCGTATGGCGGTGGGTCCCGATCTTGTATGCCATCAGGCCTTCGTTTACTTCGGGAAAGTGGTGTGCAAGCGAAGGGCTTCGGCCCGCGCCCGATACGCCGGATTTGGAATCGATCACAATACTCGCGAGATCGATCATCCGCTTTTTGACGAGCGGCGAGAGACCAAGGATCGCGCTCGTCGGATAACAACCGGGGTTTGCGATGAGCGCGGCTTTCCGGATCTCCTGCCGATGCAGCTCCGGCAGGCCGTAAACCGCATGCTTGAGAAGTTCCGGATATTGATGGCGGTGTTCGTACCACGTCTCGTACAGCGCGGGATCGGAAAGCCGGTAGTCCGCTGAAAGGTCAACGACCTTCACGCCGAGTCTATGGAGCTCGTAGGCGGCCCCCTGCGCCATCACGTGCGGCAGGGCAAGAAACGCGAGATCCGCCTTTTTCGCGATCGCAGAAGGGTCGAACGCCTCGCACACCAGGTCGGTCACGTTCAAAAGGTGCGGAAAGAGCGAGGCGATCGGACGGCCCGCGGATTTTTCCGAGGTGACCGCGGTGACCGCGACGCGGGGATGATGGAGGAGTATCCTGAGCAGTTCGCCGCCCGCGTATCCGCTTGAACCAACGACTGCTGTTTTTAGCTGTCCCCTGCTTGTGCCTTTCATGGGATCGTCCTCAGTCACGCTGAAGGCGTGATTCATAAAACAAAAGGGAAGGCACTTGACCTTCCCTTTCTAACCAGGATAATGATGCACTATTATTATATAGAGAAGATCGGCATATAGTCCCATCTCTCGGTGTGTGTTCTGAAATATTCTCTGCCTTAGCGCTTTGAGAACTGGAACCGCGCCCTGGCGCCTTTCTGCCCGTACTTCTTACGCTCTTTTTCCCTCGGATCGCGGGTCAGCAGGCCTTCTTTTCGGAGCTTGACCCTTGCCTCCGTATCAACGGCAAGGAGGGCCTTTGATATCCCGTGCCTGATAGCGCCGGCCTGGCCCGAGGAGCCGCCTCCGAGCACGGACACCACAACATCGAACTTGTCGATGCTTCCGGTAACCTCGAAGGGCTGGCGTATGATCATTTTGAGCACGGCCCTGCCGAAATACTGATCCGCTGTCCGGTCATTGATGGTTATCTTTCCGCTGCCGGGCATCATCCACACCCTGGCGATCGAGTTTTTTCTTTTTCCTGTTGCATAAAATCTTGATACGGTGGCCGCTGACATCAAAATCCTCCATGGTTCTTTTAACGTTAACAGATTGCGTTTCGAATTAGAGCTTCATCGCCGCCGGCTGTTGGGCGCTGTGCGGGTGGTTTTCCCCGGCATAGACCTTGAGCTTGGTCAGCATCTGTTTTCCCAGCTGGGTCTTGGGAAGCATGCCCTCAACCGCCATCTTTATCACGTTCTCGGGCCTGGTCTTCATAAGTTTGCCTGCGGTAACGGACTTGAGCCCTCCGGGATACCCTGAATGGCTGTAATAGACCTTCTGCTCGAGCTTCTTGCCGGTCAAATGCACTTTGTCCGCGTTCACAACGATCACAAAATCGCCTGTGTCGACATGCGTTGTATAGATCGGCTTGGTCTTGCCTTTCAGCACCGTTGCTATCGTGCTGGCCAGCCTGCCCAGCGTCTTGCCGCTGGCGTCAACAATGAACCATTTTCTTATAATGTCTTCTTTTTTGGCCGAATACGTTCCCATGCTTCCCACCTTATTGGTTTTATTCTTTATTAGCAAAATTTCTTCTGTCAGGAACTGCGAATATAAACAATTTCGCCATGTTTGTCAAGACTTTTGTGTGGTCATAAGACACCGAAAAGGAGTATTACCTCGGGTTCCGAAAGACGGGAACGGCATGATAATCATTATATATCAATACATTATGTACTATCAAGAAGAGAGAAAAGAAAAGCATTATTAAGGATTGGACCAAAAAAGGCGGCGATTTTTCGCCGCCTTTTTCCATTGCTGAGCGTTTCTGCTTACCGTCTCTTTTCCGCCGTAACGTATGTTTCACTTTCCCCTGCAGGCGCCTTCTCCCGCACCATGCCCTCCAACGCCCTGCCGATGATCCACCCAAACGTCGATGTGGCCGTAACGATCCCGACGCCGGACACCATGACGCCGGCGAGCATGGATACCAGCACAATGACCCGTGATATGAGCCCTGGCTCAAGCGGCAGTCCAAAAAGCCAGCCCGCGATGTTGATACCTGCCACGCCTCCCATAAGGCTGCCGGGCATGAGTCCGAACAAGGCAAAAAGAACCAACCCTGCGCCCGCCCCTGCATATGCTGTCTTTTTTGATATTGAGTTTTTCATTGTCGTCCCCTCCTTGTCCTGTCCGCTTCTGCAAGAGTAAAATGCATCAACCGTGCCAGACGATAAGAGATTGATTTTAAATGGATCATTACCCCATGTTTTTTGCAATACTGAGAAAAGCATCCCTGCAATTTTTAAGAATGCAAAAAAAATTCTGCCCCGGAAAAGCCTTTGGACTCCCGAACCATGGCATCCGGAAGTAAACTCCGTTGAGATCAAAATTTACCGCTGATTATAGTTTGGCGGTTTTGCCCCATGAACCGAATTTGCCGGGGAATAAGGTACATCCCGCTGGAGACCCCGTGTTCCTCTGCAGGTCTTTTCTCTAATGGGAGTAAATATTTTCCTTGAAAACCTTTGGCATATATGGTAATTTATGGGCTGCCCTTAACTGGGCGATCCAAATTCACACGCGTCAGGACCTGGAGCAGGGTGTCCCGAAGATTTCGGGGTCTGCCCGGGGATGATTGACGCGGAGGAATAAACCAAAAGGAGGAAGTACAATGTCTACGATTACCATGAAGGAGCTGTTGGAAGCAGGGGTACACTTCGGGCACCAGGCCAAGCGGTGGAACCCAAAGATGAAGAAGTATATCTTCGGGGAGCGGAACGGGATCTATATCATCGATCTCCAGAAAACGCTCAAGCTGTTCAAGGAAGCCTATGAATTTGTGCGCGCGAATGCGTCGCAGGGCAGGGACATCCTCTTCGTCGGCACGAAGAAACAGGCCCAGGACTCCATCACCGAAGAGGCCAAGCGGTGCGGGATGTATTTCGTCTCATACCGCTGGCTCGGCGGCATGCTGACAAACTTCGCGACCATCCGCAAGAGCATAGACTGGCTGAAGAAGATCGAGAAGATGAAGGAAGATGGCACCTATGAAAAGCTGACGAAAAAAGAAGTGGCAAAACTGGAAAAAGAACGGACCAAGCTGGAGAGGATCCTCACGGGCATCAAGACGATGACGGAACCGCCTGCGGCGATCTTTATCATAGATCCGCGCAAAGAGGCGATCGCGGTGCACGAGGCAAACAAGCTCGGCATCCCGGTGATCGCCGTTGTGGACACCAACTGCGACCCCGACAACATCGACTACGTCATTCCCGGCAATGACGACGCCATACGCGCCATACGCCTCATGGCATCCAAGGTCGCTGACGCCGTTCTCGAGGGCAGGCAGGCGATTGAGAAAGAAGCTGCTGATGCCGCGGAAGCGGCCCAGGCGGCCGCCGGGCCTGTCGCCGCGGTCGTAGAGCCGGAGATGCCGGAGGCCGCGCCTCAGGACGAGGAACCTGAAGCCGCTGATGAAGAAGTGGCGGAAGGCAGTTTTAAGAAACGATAGAGAGAAAGGGGCTTTTGAACAATGGCAACGATATCTGCAAATGCGGTTAAGGACCTGAGAGAAAAGACCGGCGTCGGCATGATGGAGGCGAAGAAGGCGCTCGAAGAGGCCGGCGGCGATTTTGAAAAGGCCGTTGACATTCTGAGAAAAAAAGGGCTTTCCGCTGCGGCGAAAAAGGCCGAGCGCGTGGCGGCGGAGGGCATGATCGCGTCATCTATCCAGAAAAGCGGCAAGGCCGGCGTGCTGATCGAGGTGAACAGCGAGACCGACTTTGTAGCGAAGAACGAGGAGTTCCAGAGGTTCGCCCGGGGTCTCGCCGAGATGGTTGCCGGCAAGGACCCGGCCGACGTGGCTGCCCTGTCGCAGATGCCCATCGACGGTGGAAGCGTGGAGGCCCGGCGGCAGGCGCTCATCCAGAAGATCGGCGAGAACATCGCCGTCCGCCGCTTCATACGCTATGAGACCGATGGGAACCTCGCGATCTACCTGCACGGCGCCAGGATCGGCGTCATGGTGGACTATACTGGCGGCGACGAGCAGCTTGGCAAGGACATCGCCATGCACATTGCCGCCGCCAACCCCTCCTACCTCTCGCGGGAGACGGTCCCGGCCGAGGCGCTCGGGCGGGAGCGGGCGATCTACGAGGCGCAGGCCAAGGAAACAGGCAAGCCGGCCAACGTCATTTCGAAGATCGTGGACGGCAAGATGGAGAAGTATTATGGCGACGCGTGCCTTCTGGAGCAGGTGTTCATCAAGGACCCTGAAGGCAAGCTCAAGGTGAAGAATATCCTGAAAGGCGCCGTGGTCCGCCGTTTCGTCAGATACCAGCTCGGCGAAGGGATCGAAAAGAAAAAAGCGTGCTTTGCGGACGAAGTCGCCGCCCAGCTCAAATAAAAACGATGCAACCTCACTATAAACGCATATTGCTCAAGCTCTCGGGCGAGGCCCTCATGGGGGAGCAGGGCTACGGCATCGACTATGCCGTGCTCGATACCATAGCGGCCCAGATCAAAGAGGTATGCGGCCTCGGCGTCCAGATAGCCATTGTCATCGGCGGGGGCAACATCTTCCGCGGACTTTCGGCGACGGCCATGGGCATGGAGCGGGCAAGCGCCGATTATATGGGCATGCTCGCGACTGTATTGAATGCCCTCGCGCTCCAGAACATCCTCGAGAACAAGGATGTCGTCACCCGGGTGCAGTCCGCCATAGAGATGCGCGAGCTCGCCGAGCCGTACATCCGGAGGCGGGCGGTGCGTCACCTCGAGAAGAACCGCGTCGTCATCTTCGCCGCCGGCACCGGAAACCCCTACTTTACCACGGATACCGCCGCGGCCCTCAGGGCCATGGAGATCGGGGCTGAAGTGATCATGAAGGCGACCCGGGTGGACGGCGTATACAGCGCCGACCCCCTGAAAGAACCGTCTGCGGTAAAGTTCGATCGTCTGTCCTACATCGAGGTGCTCCAGAAAAACCTTCGGGTCATGGACGCGACCGCGATATCCCTCTGCATGGACAACGACCTTCCCATCATTGTCTTCAACCTGACCGTATCCGGAAACATCAAGCGTATTGTTTCCGGCGAAAAGATCGGAACGCTGGTCACCGGGAGGAAACATGGTTAGCGAGCTGAGAAAAAAATCGGAAGAAAAAATGGCCAAGGCCCTTGACGCCGTTAAAAAGGAGTTCGCAACGCTGCGGACCGGCAGGGCGTCGCTCGGGATCCTTGAAGGGATCACTGTTGATTACTATGGCACCCCTTCTCATCTCAGCCAGGTGGCCAATCTTTCCGTGCCGGAACCGAGGCAGATCATCATCCAGCCCTGGGAGCCGAAGATGCTCGGCGAGATCGAAAAAGCGATCTTGAAATCCGACATAGGGCTCACCCCCTCGAATGACGGCAAGATCATCCGGCTCAACATTCCGCCGCTGACGGAGGAGCGGAGGCAGCAGATCGTCAAGCACGCAAAAAAGCTGGCCGAAGA
>DATDRO010000230.1:0-4548 GCA_035291685.1 Nitrospirota bacterium
TCGCCGCAGGTGAAGGCGTTCAGGAATGTGGGCCCCATGTTCATCTTGCGCAGACGGCCGACAGGCACCGTAAGCGTACCGGTGACCGCGGCAGGGGTCAGTTCCTTCATCGTAATATCACGCTGGTTCGGAACAACCTTCACCCATTTGTTGTGCTTAGCGATCATGTCGGTGATCTCGTTCAAAGGCACGTCCTTTTTCATTTTGATCGTAAGCCCCTGGCTGTGGCAGCGCATAGCGCCCACGCGCACGCAGGTGCCGTCGATCGGGATGGGATCGTTCTCGCGGCCGAGGATCTTGTTCGTCTCCGCCTGGCCCTTCCATTCTTCCTTGCTCTGGCCGTTCTCGAGCTGTTTGTCGATCCACGGGATAACGGAGCAGGCCAGCGGCGCTCCGAAGTACTCTTTCGGATAGGCGTCGGACCGGACGTGCTCGGCGACTTTCCTGTCTATGTCCAGGATCGCTCCTGCAGGATCGTCCAACAGACTCTTGACCGAACTGTGCGCGGAACCCATCTGCTTTAAAAGCTCGCGCATGTTGTTCGCGCCCGCTCCGGAAGCCGCCTGGTAGGTCATGGCGCTCATCCATTCGACAAGCCCTTTTTCGTACAGCCCGCCGAGGGCCATGAGCATGAGCGACACTGTACAGTTTCCGCCGATGTAGTTCTTGATCCCCTTTGCCATGCCATCCTTGATCACCTTCATGTTGACCGGGTCAAGGATGATGATGGAATCGCTCGTCATGCGAAGCGTGGATGCCGCGTCTATCCAGTATCCCTTCCATCCGGCAGCGCGCAGTTTGGGATACACTTCCGTCGTGTATTCACCGCCCTGGCACGAGACAATGGCGTCCAGCTTCTTGAGTTCATCTATGCTCTTCGCGTCCTTGAGCGCCGGGACGTCCTTGCCGACATTCGGTCCCTTCCCGCCCACGTTCGATGTCGTGAAGAACACCGGATCGATAAAATCAAAATCTTTTTCCTCGTTCATGCGGCCCATGAGCACCGAGCCCACCATGCCGCGCCAGCCTATGAAGCCTGTTCGCATCATTTTTGCTTCCTGTCCCTTCTTCTATTTTGAATTTTGCATTTTGAACTTTGAATTTGCTTTAAACCATCCCCGCCACCATGTCCCCCACTTCGGTGGTGGAGTAACCCATTTTCCCGGCGGCCTGGCTTTTCATCTTCTTCATCACGGCTATCATGGCCGCCTCGATCGCCTGCGCTGACTTTGTTTCGCCCAGCGAATCGAGCATCATCATCGCGGCGCCGATGGCCGCCATGGGATTGATAACGTTCTGCCCCGCGTACTTCGGCGCGCTGCCGCCCATGGGCTCGAACATGGAAACGCCCTCGGGGTTGATGTTCCCGCCGGAAGCCACGCCGAGACCGCCCTGGATCATGGCGCCGAGATCGGTGATGATATCGCCGAAAAGATTTTCCGTGACAGCCACGTCGAACCATTCGGGGTTCTTCACGAACCACATGTTCGCGGCGTCAACGTGGTTGTAATCGCGCCTGAGTTCGGGATATTGCTTCGCGCCCATTTCTTCAAAGGCGCGGTACCAGAGGTCGCCGCAATGGGTGAGCACGTTCCTCTTGTGGATGAGCGTGATCGGCTTCGCAGCGTACTTCGGGTCCTTTGCATTGCGCTTCTTCTTCAGCTCAAAGGCATACTTGATGCACCGGTCCACCGTGCGGCGGTCGTACACCATCAGCTGCGTGGCGATCTCATCCTGCGTTCCCACGCGCGTGGCCCCGCCGTGGCCCGTGTAAATGCCGCCCGTGTTCTCGCGAATAACGATGAAATCTATGTGCTCGGGGCCCTTGTCCTTGAGCGGCGTCTCCACGTTGGGATAGAGCTTCACCGGCCGAAGATTGATATACTGGTCCAGGGCAAAGCGTATCTTGAGCAGTATCCCCGTTTCGAGAATGCCCGGCTTCACGTCAGGGTGGCCGATGGCGCCCAGGAACATGGAGTCGAATTTTTTGAATTCTCCGATAGCGCTGTCAGGAAGTGTCTCGCCGGTCTTTAAATAGCGCGCGCCGCCGAAGTCGAACTCCGTGAACTCGAGCTTGAACCCGTTCTTGGCCGCCGCGGCCTTGATGACCTTGATGGCTTCCCGTACGACTTCGGGTCCCGTCCCGTCACCGGGGATTGTTGCGATCTTGTAGGTCTTTGCCATATGATAATTCCTCACAATAGAGTTCTGACTTCAAAAGCGCTTAGGAGAACGGGGGAATAAACTGCGAAATGGGGAAAACAAATCTTGGTGATTTTGCACCTTTTCTCCCCACTTCCCCCTTTCCCCTTATGAAGATTTTATCTCTTCCTTGCACTGCAATCGTCCGTGCGCATCCCGTTGCACTTATCGTCACCAGGGATAAAATCCAGTCCGCAAGAATGCTGCGAAGGTCCGATGGATGAGGAATAGGATGGGTCGAGGTTCCCGCTGTAGTATACGCACAGCTCACAGAATGACCCGGGTTGCTGTTGCTTGCCCGGCTGGAGCGCTTTCATCAGCTTGAAACATGCTGTCAACGCAGGCCCGCCTTCTTCTTGGTATATGCCATGAGCCCGCCGGCAGCGATCAGCTCCTGCATGAACGAAGGCACCGGAGCGACCTTAAATTCCCTGTTCGTCGTCAGGTTACGGATGACGCCCCTGTCCGCATCCACTTCGATCTCTTCGCCTTCTTTGATGCCCTCGACCGCCTCGGCGCTCTCGAAGATGGGCAGACCCATGTTAAAGGAGTTCCGGTAGAATATCCTCGCAAAGCTCTTCGCCACTACGCACGAGACGCCAGCGGTCTTGATCGCGATGGGCGCATGCTCGCGCGAGGACCCGCACCCGAAGTTCTTCTCCGCCACGATGATGTCGCCCGGCTTCATCTTTTTGATAAAATCCGGGTTCTTCGAGTCCTCCATGCAGTGAGAAGCGAGCTCTTTCGGATCGGAGGTGTTGAGATACCGGGCCGGGATGATGGCGTCCGTATCGATATCGGCCCCGAATTTCCATGCTTTTCCTTTAAATTTCATTGAAAACCTCTTTCACCACAGAGATCACGGAGAAAAACTCCGGATTAATTGGTTCTCTCTGTGTCCTCGGTGGTTGCCTTTTAAATTACTTCAGCTCTTCCGGTCTCCCGATCCTGCCGAGCACCGCTGATGCTGCCGCGATCGCCGGGTTGGAAAGGTAGACCTCACTTTTAGGATGGCCCATCCTGCCGACGAAATTGCGGTTTGTCGTAGAGATGGCCCGCTCGCCCGACGCAAGGATCCCCATGTGGCCGCCAAGACAGGGACCGCAGGTCGGTGTGCTGAATGCCGCGCCGGCGTCGATGAAAACGTCAACGAGGCCTTCCTTAATGCACTGCTTGTAGATCGCCTGCGTGGCCGGGATCACGATCATACGCACGTAAGGATGCACCTTATGGCCATTGATCACCCTGGCTGCCTCGCGCATGTCCTCGATCCTTCCGTTCGTGCAGGAACCGACCACGGACTGGTCGATATTAATGGAAGCAAGCTGGCTCACGGGCTTCACGTTCTCCGGGAGGTGCGGGCAGGCGATCTGCGGCTCCATACCGGTCAGGTCATATTCCCGCACGTCCACATAGATTGCCTTCCTGTCGCTTTTATAAAACTTGTACTTTCTGCGGGCCCGCCTGGCAACATACTTCCTGGTGATCTCGTCCGGCTCGATGATACCGTTCTTGGCGCCTGCCTCTATGGCCATATTGCAGATGGTCAAACGGCCTGACATCGGGAGCTTCTTGATCGGCTCTCCGGTAAACTCCATGGCCCGGTAGAGCGCTCCGTCAACGCCGATATCGCCGATCGTGCGGAGAATGATGTCCTTGCCGCCGATCCACTTGCCCGGCTTTCCTTTATAGATGAACTTCATGCTCTCCGGGACCTTGAACCACGCCTCGCCCGTGATCATGGCCGCGGCAACGTCCGTGCTCCCCACGCCGGTCGAGAACGCGCCGAGGCCTCCGTAGGTGCAGGTGTGGCTGTCGGCTCCGATCACCACGTCGCCGGGAACGACGAGACCCTGTTCCGGCAGGAGCGCGTGTTCAACACCCATTCTCCCGACCTCGAAGTAGAGAGAAAGATCGTGCTCCCGTGAGAACTGCCTGAGCAGGTTGCACTGCTCGGCGGAAGGGATGTCCTTGTTCGGCGCAAAGTGGTCGGGAATAAGCGCGATCCTGTCCGGATCGAACACCTTTTTTGCGCCCGCGGCGCGGAACTCCTTGATCGCAATGGGCGCCGTGATGTCGTTCGCAAGCACAAGGTCGAGCTTCGCGTTGATCAACTCGCCCGGAACGACCTCTTTTTTGCCGCAGTGCGCGGCGAGTATCTTTTCGGTTATCGTCATCATAGTCTTGTGAATATACAATATCTAAACTTTCGTTGCAACAGTTTTTTCGTTGATTTTCAGGAGAATCCGGGGGATTTGCGATGTGACAGGTCTACAAAATGACTTTCCACCACAGAACGCGAAGAAAAGCGACTAATGGTCCACAATGAGGCGCAGAAAGTTCAAA
>DATDRO010000231.1:0-6678 GCA_035291685.1 Nitrospirota bacterium
TCCTCCGGCGCATAGCTTTTTCCTATCCCCGCCACTACCTGCCGGGTCTCCGTGCCGATGTCCACCTTGAGCTTGATGAGCTTCTCGGACTTCTCGACCCGCTCGGCAGAAACGATCTTTCCCACCCTGAGGTCGGCCCTGGCAAAATCTTCTATCCTGATCAGCTCCGGGCCCGCGGGTCCGGGAGTTGCTGCGGGGGTTTGGGCGTCCTCTGCTGTCTTTTCCATTTTTTTCTCCGTTCTTTTTATCTGCTTTGTTTTATCCGTGTCCGTCCCTGTTGCTCCGCTGCCGCCCTCTTCTTTTTTCTCGATCCGCGGGAAGAGCTGTTCACCGGCATGGATGGCCGTTCCCGCGGCCAGTCTGCCCCAGGACCGCTCCTCCGGCAAATTGCAGGAGGAGATCTTTTTCCTGATGCCGAGGCCGTGCCATATCTTCTGGGCCGTTGAGGGCATCACCGGAAAAAGGAACAAGCCGAGCAGCCTGAGCGTTTCCGCGAGATGATAGAGCACGCTCCCGAGCCTCTCCCGGTCGTTGTTCTTTGCGAGCGTCCACGGCGCGTTCTCCTCCACGTAGCGGTTCGCGCGCGTCACGAGCGCCCATATGTCCTGCAGGTATTTATTGAACGCGAGGGCTGACAGGTCGGCCTCGATCTGAGCGGGGAGCGCCGACGCCGTCTCGCGGAGTTCACGGTCGAACTGCCGCTCGATCCCGGCAACAGGCGCCTTTCCTTCAAAATATTTGCCGATCATCGTGAGAACGCGGGAGAGCAGGTTCCCGAGATCGTTCGCCAGCTCGGTGTTGACACGCGTGACGAATGATGCCTCGGAAAAATCCCCGTCCAGCCCGAAAGGCACTTCGCGCAGGACAAAATAGCGGAAGGCGTCCGCGCCGTAGGAATCGACCACCTCGTTCGGGTCGACCACGTTGCCCAATGACTTGGACATCTTCCTGCCGTCCCTCGTCCACCAGCCGTGGGCGAAGATGTTCCCGGGGAGCGGCAGTCCGAGGGCCATGAGCATCGTGGACCAGTACACGCTGTGCGTAGTGAGGATGTCCTTGCCCACGAGATGATGATCAGCGGGCCACCAGTATTTTTCACGGACAGCCGGGTCGATCGATCCGTCGGCAGGCGGGCTCAGGTAGCGCGTCGCCGAGAAGTAGTTCACGAGCGCATCGAACCAGACGTAGGTGACGAAGTCCTTGTCAAAGGGCAGCTCGATCCCCCAGGAAAGGCGCGCCTTGGGACGGGAGATGCAGAGGTCGCCGAGGGTCTGTGATCTTAAAAATCCGAGCACCTCGTTGCGCCGGCTTTCGGGCCGTATATAGTTTGGATTGTCCTCGATCTGCCGGATCAGGCGTTCCTGATATCTGCTCATGAGGAAAAAATAGTTGTCTTCGGTGATGCGGTCCACGGGCCTGCCGCAGTCCGGACACTTGCCGTCCGCGAGCTCCTTTTCCGTCCAGAACCGCTCATCAGGGGTACAGTACCAGCCCTCATAGGTCCGGCGCTCGATCTCGCCCTTGTCGTAGAGACGCAGCAGCAGCTCCTGGACAACGGCGATATGCTCCTTGTCGGTCGTCCTGATGAAGGCGTCGTTGGATATTTCCAGTTTTGTCCAGAGACGCTCGAAGTTCCGGGTCATCCTGTCCGCGTGTTCCTTCGGCGTCAGGCCCCTCTCCTGTGCCGCTTTCTCCACCTTCTGTCCGTGCTCGTCCGTGCCCGTGAGGAAGAATACCGGATGACCGAGAAGGCGGTGATAGCGCGCGAGCGTGTCCGCGGCGATCGTCGTATAAGCGTGCCCGATGTGCGGCACGTCGTTGACGTAATAGATCGGTGTCGTGATATAGAATGTGCGAGCCATCGAATTATTATCCAAGTGCAGCTACTCAGGTCAGCCATGAAGCGAAGGCGCTGTGAGCGTGCCTTGCAGTTGTCTGTAGGCCAACTCGACCCAAACATCGCGGGCGAAGCGAAAGCGATGCTGGATCCATTACGGGGCATAATAAAACCGCCAAACGCTCAGGCACGCTAAGCGATCGAGCGAATGGCTGACCTGAGCAGTTGCCGCCAAAAATTACTCACCCCCCTGTTTCTTTCGTTTCCTGCGCCAGAACCGCCGCTTCCTTTTGCCCTGAGCGCCCTTTTCGTCCTGCTGCTGCGCCGGTTTCTGCTGCTGCGGCGGCTGCTCCCCCTGCTTGGCCTGCGGTGTCCGCTCTCCGGACCGGCCCGCGTGCGCCTGCCCTTTTTTGTCTTGGGGAGCGTCCTTTCTTTTTTCCGGTCTTCCGCCGCTTTTTGGTCCGGAGTCCTTCTGTTTCTCGCGGCGAGAATCCTCGCGCTGTTTTCGCTCTTCCTGTCGCTTCTTCTCCTCGGAAACGCGGCGCGCCTCAGCCTCCCGCTGTTCCTCGGTGATCCGCCGTTCCTCCCCTTCCTTCTTTTCCCTTATTGCGGCGTCGCGCAGCCCGGCAATATCTTTTTTGATATCGTCATAGAATTCGTATTCGTACGACAGGCAGCAGAGCAATCTTCCGCATACGCCGGAGATCTTTGCGGGGTTGAGCACCATCTCCTGCTTCTTGGCCATGCGGATCGAGACCGGTTCGAAGTTCTTCAGGAACGAGGAACAGCACAGATCGCGGCCGCACGGCCCGTATCCCCCAACAAGCCTGGCCACGTCCCTGACGCCTATCTGGCGCATCTCGATCCGGACCTTGAACGTGTACGCCAGTTCCTTCACCAGCTCGCGAAAATCCACGCGGGACTCGGAAAAGAAAAAAAAGACCGCCCTCGAAGCGTCAAAGGAATATTCCACGCGGATGAGCTTCATCGGCAGCTCACGTTCCGCTATCAGGTCCTGGCAGGCCTTGAACGCCTCGGCCTCGTGCTCCCGGTTCTTTTCTTCCTTCTTGATATCTTCTTCCGTGGCCTTTCGAACGATCTTTCGGAGCGTCCTTTCCGTCTGCCCTGCTGAAGAGGAGGCATCCGGAGAGACGCCCTCCTTCTCTTCCACTTCCAATTCCGGCAACGCCGCTTCCTGCGGCTCGGAAGAAGGACTCGCGGGCCCCTCCGTCTGTTTCAGGCGCACCACCCGGGCAAATCCCGGCCCCCGGTCGGATTCGACGATCACCTTGTCGCCGACGGAGACCTCAACACCCGTTGTATCAAAATCATAGACCTTCCAGTTCTCTTTGAACCGTACCCCTGCGATCTTCATATCTCTCCCAGTGCGGAACGCCGAGTGCAGAATACGGAAGCGGAACGATCGAACAAGGCGACACCCAGGCGTTCCTTTTTATTCCGAACTCCGAACTCTGAACTCTGCACTATGTCATCCTTTCCCCAGCTCCAACAACAGGTTCTCTGCCACAAGCTGCGCGTTCGCGCGCCGGCCGAGCAGGTTCCTGCTCATGCCCATACGTTCCATGTTCGCGAGCATCCTCGGAAGCGGGAGCCGTTCGGCCCATTGTCCGAGCATATCCCTGGAATAGCCATGGACAAGGAGGTCCTCGTCGCCAGTTATATGATAGATCACGGCGTCACGAAGCCACTCAACGCCGATCTCGAGCAGACGTTCAAGCCGCTCGCGGTCTTTTGACAACGCGTCGGCCTCCGCAAGCGCGTCACCGGGGCCCATCGACTCAACCCTCGACCAGAACGCCAGGACCTCGTTCCGCTCCGCCTTTTCTCTCTCGCCGTCCATCGCGAGGCCCCGGCCCAGACTTCCCTGCGCGAGCGCCGCAAGGAACGACGCGTCGCCTTCCGACAGCCCCCTCGTTCGCGCAAGCACCTGAGCGAGGGCGCGTCTCGGAAGCGGATGAAATCTGATCTCCTGGCATCGGGAACGGATGGTCTGGAGCAGGCTTCGCGGCATGGAACTGATCAGCACGATGAGGGCGTCACCCGGCGGTTCCTCGAGCGTCTTGAGAAAAGCGTTCGATGAGGCGGCGTTCATGCGCTCGGCCCCCTCGACGATCAAGATCTTCTTGGCCCCCTCGAACGGTTTGAGCGAAAGAACGGCCTGCGCCTCTCTGATCTGGTCGATCTTTATCTCATCGCCGTCCGCTTCCAGGAGGTGCAGGTCCGGGTGATTGCCGGACGCTGTCTTGCGGCACGCCGGGCACGTGCCGCAGCCGCCACCGCGACCCGGCTCATGACAGTTAACCGCGGCGGCAAGCGCAAGGGCCGTCATCTTCTTGCCGATGCCTTCCTCGCCCGAAAACAGGTAGGCATGCGCCAGCGTATGGTTCGCGAGAGCGCGTTTTAATATGGTAAGAGGCCTGTCATGGCCGACGATCGCTGTAAACGACACCGTGCTTACTCCAATGCAAAATTCAATGATGGAATGAACGGATTCACATTTAATTTCGTAAAAAGTCTTTGTCTCACACAAAGACACGAAGGCACGAAGGGGGAATTAATAAATTTCAAGTGCTTTTCTTTGTGGTCTTTGTGGCTTCGTGTGAAAATTCGATTTTTTACGGGCCCATCACCTTTTGCACTTTGCATTTTTCATTTTGCATTCTTCACGTCCCCAGCATTTCATCCACGATCTCCCGTATCGCTTTCTGCACCTGGTCCGGCGGACGGGACGCATCCACCACGCGTATGCGATCGGGCTCTTCCGCTGCCAGCGCAAGATACCCCTGCCGCACGCGGGTATGAAACGCGGCATCCTCGTTCTCGAACCGCGCCTCGCCTTCAAGGCCGCTGCTGGAGTTCCTGCCGTGGGCGCGCGCGAGTCCAGCTGTCGTATCAATATCGAGCAGGAGCGTCAGATCAGGCCGCATCCCGCCGGTCACCATGCGGTCAAGCGTGCGGATCATCTCTCTGTCCAACCCTCGTCCGTAGCCCTGGTAGGCGAGCGTCGCGTCGGAGAACCGGTCACAGAGAACGATCTTTCCGGCGTCGCGCGCGGGACGAATGACCTCTTTCAGGTGCTGGGCCCTGCTCGCGGCATAGAGAAGGAGTTCCGCCGTGGCGTCCAGCGTTCTGTTCGCCGGATCGAGAAGCACCTTCCTGATCTGGTCCCCGATCAGCGTGCCGCCCGGCTCCCGGGTGAGCATTACCTTCCTGCCCTGCGATGCAAGGTAATCCGAGAACAGGGCGATCTGGGTGGACTTCCCGGACCCCTCTGTCCCCTCAAAGGTGATGAACGCTCCCCCCATCTATTTCAGCTCCAGGACCGCATCTCCCTGCGTCTTGAGGGCGGGGTTTGAGGTGAAAAGGATCACCTGCGTCTTTGTGCCGAGGGCGCGGAGGACCTGACACGCGGCCTGTTGCCTCGCGGGATCGAAACCGGCGAGCGGATCATCAAGAATGAGCGGCAGCCGGATCTTGCCGGCCAGCGCCTCGACAAGCCCGGTCCGCAGGCAAAAATAGAGTATTTCTCTTGTACTGTGGCTCAACTCCGCGCAACCCATTCTCACGTCCTTCTTGTCATACACGGCCGGGCCGCTGTCCGGTCCCGCCTCCACCCGCACATATCTTCCCATGGTAACGGCGGAAAGGTTCCTCTGCGCCGCGGCCTCGACCGCGGGCACAAGCGTTTCCATCTCTATCTCGCCGATCCGGCTTGCAATGGTCAGTTCGGGCAGAAAGGTTGCCCCGTGTCCGCTCCGGGGGGCTGCCGGGACCCCGAAATCAGCGGGGACATCGGCGTCCGGCGCGCTGAAATCCCAGGAAGGACCTGCGGACTCCGACTCCATCCTCTCGATCTCCTGCCGGATGCTGTACGTATCCACAGCATACTGGGAAACGGCCCGCGCGGCCTTTTCAAGCTCAAGGACCTCTTCCTGCAGCTTGCCGTACTCGGCGCGAAGCGCCTCGACCGCGGCGCCTCCGAGGAGACGCTGCCGCTGTTCGTTGAGCTCTCCGATAAGCGAGGAAATATGCCGGTAGTTGTCCGCTTTGTCTTTGAGCTCCGCTGTGGTGGATGAGGCCGTTGCCTGCAGGTAGGCCGTGATCGCCCCTCCACTCTCTCCAATACTTTTTTCCAGCTCCTCGCGTTCCGCCTCAAGCCCCTCGATCTCTTTCTGAACGAGATCCTTCTGCGCGTTCTTCCGCGAGCTCTTATACCAGGCGGCGGAGACAAGCGCGAGCGACACCAGGACGCCGATCGGAAAGTAGGTCGACAGCTCGGCCGCGGGAAGAATCGTGGGAAAAAAAACGCCGCCCGCGAGCGACCCGATGCCTGAGAATATTCCAAGAATAAACAGGCTGTCCGTCAGAAGAGAGGCCTTCGGCATCCCCTGAAGCTGCATCTTCAGCGCCTCGATGTCCTGCTGGAGCTGTTCGGACTTGATGATTTTCTGACCCTGGCTCTGCTCATGTGTTTCAATAAGCTCTTCAAGGTTCTCAGGCAGTGTTTCGCAGCCCTTGAGCAGGGACAGATCGGCCTGGATGTCCGCATACCGGCCGTTGATCTCTTCAAGCGCCTCCAGTTTTTTCATGGACTCTCCGCGCCTGAGCTTGGCCGCGTCCAGCCGGTATTCCGCATCCGCGGCCCCTTCGGCCTTGCGCAGCGTCTCGCGGAGCTCAGCAAGCCTTGCATCCTGCGGCGCCGCCTTGCCGGACGGAGCGGACGAAGGCTGTATCTGAACAACCGGCGGCGCGAGAACCGGCGGGGAACTGCTCACCGCCGCCTGCCCTGCGTAGTGCTCGCGCCGAAGAACAAAGAGCCG
>DATDRO010000232.1:0-5651 GCA_035291685.1 Nitrospirota bacterium
TACAATATAAGAAGCCCCGGCCAAAAACGCCTTTCTCGCGTCATCAACGCAGAGGATCGTGCCGGCCCCGATCGTGGCCCGTTCGTCCTTGCTTAACCGCCGTATCACCTCGTCGGCCCCCGGAACCGAGAAGGTGATCTCGATGAACCGGATCCCCCCTTCCACGCAGGCCGCTGCCGCATGATAAGCGTCTTCCGGGGTCTCGGTGCGCACGGCGACCATCAGCTGATGCTTTTTCAGGTTCTTTATAAGGCCCTCTCCGTGAGTCATCTGTTCCTCATGCGGTATGCGGAATGAGAACCCGCGCACCAAACGCCTTACCCTTGTTTCCTCGCGGTCCTGTAAGGAACCCGCCGCTCCTTGGCAATGAAGCCGATCTTCCGCTTTGGCTTATCCTCAACCTCAAGTATCTGCCTTATCGCCTCAAATACGATTTGAAATTGTCCGTCATATTTCTTTTCGAGCTCATCCAGTTTTTTCACCAGATCTTTATGCGAGGCGATCATCTCCCGCAGTTTAACAAAGGCGCGCACGACATAAACGCTTGCATCTATAGCTCGCTGACTGTTCAGAATACTGGCAGCCATAATAATCCCATGTTCGGTAAATGCATAGGGCAAGTAGCGAATGTTTCTTTTTGAAGCGGTCACAAATTGTGACCGGATGGCGAGGGCCTCGTCTGCAGTGAGCTGAAACATGAAGTCTTTGGGGAAGCGATCGATATTGCGCTTTACGGCTTGATTAAAAACTTTAGTGGGCACGCGGTACAATTCCGAGAGATCGACATCGAGGATCACCTTTTGTCCCCGAATTAATACAATCTTTTTTTCCACAACTTCCATCGCCACAAGTGATTTCATGTATGCTCCGTTAGGGGTTTCCTAAGGTTGCCGCAGGGTATCGCCCTGAATTTGCGAATCCAGTGTATACTTTCAGCCCGCGGTGTGTCAACAGGGAAAAAGAAAGAGGGCCTGTTCAAAAGAACAGGCCCTGGTGATATTCCGTTGCTGTCAGAAGGAATTAATGCTCTATCTCTACTCCCGCCGTCTCTTCTCTGACCCCGACCGCCACCTTGTAGAGGACGGTCAGCACAAAGAACCCGACAGACCATACCCCGAGGGCGATGAGCCCCTCGGTCACCGTGGGCCAGTAGGTCCGGACCTGATTGAGCATGTTTGGGACGAATCCGCCGATGATGAGTCCGAAGCCCTTGTCGATCCAGAGTGAGATGAAGAGCGCCACAGCCGCGAAGGCGAGCAACCCCTCGCGCTTGCGTATACCGGGAAAGAGCAGCATGCCCAGGGAAACCACGGCAAGAACGCTCGACAATCTCATCAAGGGGACGAGTTCAGTATGTCCTTCCAGTCCCTTATAGAGATAGATGAAGGATTCCATGTGCCCCGGTATCTGGCTGTAGAAGGCGGTGAAGAACTCGAGGCCCAGGAAGAAGACGTTCGCGAACATGGCATAGGCCACGATCTTCCCGATGGCCTGGATGGGCTCCTTGCCGGGATCGAACTTTGTCGTCTTGCGGACGATCAGCGCCAGGATGATCAGGAGTGATGGTCCGGCGGCAAAGGCCGACGCGAGGAAGCGGGCGGCCATGATGGCACTGAGCCAGAAATGCCGTCCCGGCAGACCGGCAAACAGGAACGCCGTAACCGTGTGAATGCTGACGGCCCAGGGAATGGAGAGATAGATAAAGGGCTTGATCCATTTCGGCGGAGGCACGCCCTTGCGGTCCGAGCCGATCGTCACCCAGCCGATCACGATATTGAGGACCAGGTAACCGGTCAGCACGAGAAAGTCCCAGAACATGACGGAATTGGGTGTCGGGTGGAGCATCACGTTCAGCACCCTCATGGGCTGGCCCATGTCCACGAAGATGAACAACTGGCACATGATCACGGCCGCAACCGCGAGAAATTCCCCGAGAATGACGATCTTGCCGAACTTCTTGAAGTCATGCAGGTAGTAGGGTATGACGAGCATGACGGCGGATGCCGCGACGCCGACCAGGAACGTGAACTGGCCGATGTAGAGTCCCCAGGAAACATCCCTGCCCAGACCGGTGATCCCCAATCCGTAGGAAAACTGACGGAGGTAATTAAAAAGTCCCACCAGGATCAGGGTCCCGAGAAAGGACACCCACATCCAGTATTTTTTGCTTCCGACTAATGCCTTCTCAAGCATGATCTTTCCCTCCTATCAGGTAGTACACGCTGGGTCCGGTCCCGAGCTCGGGCTTGCGCCGGACCGTGAGCCGCGTCTTGACGATCTTTCTGACCTCCGAATTGTGGTTTTCCAGGTCGCCGAAGAACATGCCGCCTTTGGGAGCGGCCTCGACGCAAGCGGGCATTTTCCCTACGGCAAGCCGCTCGGTGCAGAACGTGCATTTTTCGACCACGCCCTTGGTCCTCGTGGGGTATTCCCTGTTCTCGAACCTCGGATCGATCGCCGGCCGCGGGTCCGTCCAGTTGAAGCTCCTCGCGCCATACGGGCAGGCGGCCATGCAGAACCGGCAACCGATGCAACGGTGCATGTCCATCATCACGATGCCGTCGTCCTGCCTCTTGAAGGTCGCCTTGGTCGGGCAGACACGGACGCAGGCCGGATTTTCGCAGTGGTTGCAGAGCACAAGAAAGGGCTTCTCTTTGAGACTCTCTTCCATGTACGGGTTTTCCTGCTGTGGGAAGGCATGTTCATACGTTTCCTTCCAGATCCACTTGATCTCGTTTTTTATGTCCACCTTGCCGTCGGGCGTCTTGAAGTTGGGAACATTGTGGATATGGTGGCACGCATCAGCGACCTTCCTGAAATCCGCGTCGGTCCTGAACTTGCTCATGTCGATGACCATGGCCCAGTGTTTCGCCTTCAGGGCCTTCGAGTTTTGCGCAACCTGATCCGGCCCCAGTCCCTTTGACCAGATATTATGCGTGGCCTGAGCGACCGATGCGCCGAGCCCCAGTACGGAGGAGATGCCGGCTATCTTTAAAAATTTTCTCCTGTCCATGCTCATGATTTCTCATCCTCCTTCGGGGCGATATGGCAGTCCCAGCAGAACGGCTTTACGGCCAGGTAATTATGGCATTCATCGCAGAACTTTTTCTTGTTCGAATGGCATTGCATGCAGTCGTTCTGAAGGCTCATGTTGAAATGCTTCTTGCTGGTGGTGCTGATGTAGAGCCGCTCATTGTCGCGCACCACGGAATCACGCCAGTCGTTCAGGAGCTGCATGTGCTCGGCCCGCATGTATGCCTTGGACTCGATGCACTCCTTCTTCCCGTATTGCTTCTCCCACTGCCTGATCGCCGGGGTATCGAGCTTCGGCTCCGGTTTGGGATTTGCCTTGCCTATGTTATAGAAAAAAGGAAACGCCGCCAGGGCAACAAAGACAATAAGCCCGGCGATGATCTTGCCTCCATCATAGAGTTTCATTATGCTTTTTCCTCCTTCTGTCCGATTCCCGGAAGGGGCTCTCCGCGCAGGTCGGTCGTTCTCTCCTTCTCGCCTTTCATAATGAGGGCGTTCGCCACCAGTTCATGAACGCCGGTTACCTTTACGCCGGGCACCCAGTAATCCATGAGCGGCGGAAGCGCGGCCCGGTCGATCGCGCAGATATTGGCCAGCATGTTCACGCCATAATGGTCGCGGACGAATTTCACGGCATTCGCCCGGGGGAATCCGCCCTTCATTCTGAGGTCCATGTCTTCCGAGGCGTTCAGACCGGAGCCGCTGCCGCAGCAGAAGGTCTTCTCTCTGATCGTGTCTTCCGGCATCTCGGTGAAGTGGTTGCAGACCTTGTTGATAATATAACGCGGCTCCTCGAGGATGCCCATGCCGCGCGCGGTGTTGCAGGAGTCGTGGAACGTAACCTTGAGATGGTCGTTCCGTCGCGGGTCAAGCTTGAGCTTGTTGTTCTTGATCAGGTCCGCGGTGAACTCTGCGATGTGGATCATCTTCGTTGATCTCGCGTTCTCGAAAACCGTGCCGGTGATAGGTGATTTCGGGACTTCGAGAAAATCAGCCGGGCCGTTCCAGGTGTCCATATACTGGTTCAGCACCCTCCACATGTGGCCGCACTCGCCGCCGATGATGTACTTCACGCCCAGCCGCCTGGCCTCGTTGTAGATTTTCGAATTGAGCCTCTTCGCGAGTTCGTTCGTGGTAAAGAAACCGAAGTTCCCGCCTTCCGATGCGTACGTGCTCCAGGTATAATCGAGGCCCAGTTCCTCGAAGAGCATGAGGTAGCCCATGGCCGTGTAGGTGCCCGGGTCGGCGAAAAGGTCGCCCGACGGCGTCACAAAAAGGATCTCGGCCCCTTTTCGGTTAAAGGAGGGTTTGATCCGTTTGCCCGTGATGGTCTCGATATCATCGAGCATGTATTCGAGGTTGCTCGTGATCGTATGGGGTTCGAGACCGAGGTGATTGCCCTTCATATAGCAGGCGGCCGCGGGGCCTGCGATCCAGTCTATGTTCAGTCCGAGCTCGTTCAGGAGCTCGCGGCCGATGATCGTGATCTCCGCCTGGTCGATGCCGTAGGGGCAGAAGACCGAACAGCGCCGGCACTCGGTGCACTGGAAAAAATAGTACCACCACTCCTTGAGCACGTCGAGCGTCAGTTCCCGGGCCCCGGCCATCTTGCCGAAGATCTTCCCGGCGGCGGTGAATTCCTTTCGATAGACCGAGCGGATGAGTTCCGCGCGGAGCACCGGCATGTTCTTGGGATCGCCGGTGCCGATGAAGAAGTGGCACTTGTCCGCGCATGCGCCGCATCGGACGCAGATGTCCATAAAGAGCCGGAAGGACCGGTATTTCTCGAGACGGTCGGCTATCCCTTCGAGAAGGATCTCTTTCCAGTTTTCGGGCAGCTTCCAGTCCGCGTCTAAAGGTCTCCAATCCCGCGCGTTCGGAAAACCGACGATCTCAAGGCTTTTCTGCTTCGCTCCATGGCAGAACATGCCTTCCTTAATCGTAATCGGTGTGTCCATCCACGATGTCTTGGGCGGCGTAAAATCGATCTTTGACAGTTCTTCTGGTTTCGGAAGTTTCGCCATGATTACTCCTTTTCTACCGGCAGGCCGGCCTTTTTCATTTTCTCCCGGAATTCGTCCTCATACTCCGCGTAGGTGTGGACATGGACCGGATAGTTCCAGGGGTTGATATGCCTCTTCATGCGGTTGTTGTTCGCAAGGTTCCGGGTGGGGCTCATGAAGACGCCGCCCAGGTGCACGAGCTTGCTGAACGGAAAATAGATAAGGAGGACGCTCAGCAGGAAAAAGTGGATGTAGAAAATAACGCCGATCCCTTCGGGGATCGAGGGCTTGAAGCTCACCAGTCCCATGGCCAGCACTTTCACGCTTATGATGTCCGTCTTGTAAAAGTACCGCATGAGCACGCCGGAAAGGCCGATGCCGAAGATCAGAAAGAGAGGAAAATAGTCATTAGCGAGCGAAAGGTAACGCATCTGCGGAATGCCCACTCTCCGGATAAACAGGTAGGCCACTGCCAGGAGAAGGACCACATCCGTCATGTAAAGGAGCGGCGTTCCGATCTGGAGGAAGCTGTCGAGGCCTTCGATCATCCGGATGGGCTCGGGCACCTGCTGCATAACGAACCGCAGATGCCTCGCGAAAATAGTAAGGAAGGAC
>DATDRO010000233.1:0-2947 GCA_035291685.1 Nitrospirota bacterium
CCCGCGAGCCATAGCCACTTGGCCTCGCCGTACGCGAGCCGGGAGTCCTCATTGAGCTGCGTTTTCAGGTTCCTGAAGAGGGAACGGAAGAACAGCACTTCGAGGGTCATCCTCCCGATGACGCCGAGCATACCGGAGGGGTTTTCGAGCTTGTTCTGCTTGATCCAGGGTAGTGACTTCTGCTGTCCGCATGTCGTGGGGATGCGGAAGGGTACGGGAGCGCTCCCCCACTTCAGGACCCGGTAGATCATCCCCGCGATGAACACGACAACGGCAACATAGGGGATGACCACGCCGAACAGGAAGCGAAGGTTTACCGCCTCGACCCCCGCGTAAGCGGCCAGGGCAAGGAGAAGGACTGCGATAAAGGCAAATAATACTCTCATGTCGTCGTTACCTCGTTTCTTTTAAGATGACGGTATCGCGATTGTGGGTCCGGTCCGTGCTACTCGTTCTTTCCCATCAGTTTGGCCTGCTGCAAAAGCCTGAAGGTGGCGTTCTTGACTTCCTGCGCCTTGAGGTCGTAGATCTTTTCCCGGCACTTCATATAGATATCGAAGGCAAAGAGGGCCAGGTCGTCGACCGCGGACTCGAACATCGCCAGTTCTTCAGAAAAGCGGTTTCCCAAGGGCTCGTTCTTCAGTTCTTCGCGGGCCACCCGTTTCAGGACGAAGATGAAGGCGACCGCCTGCGACGGCGCAAAATCCTGGACAGCCCTGATCCTCACAATGCCGTCGAGGAACGCCGAGACCTTGTCCGGGATCAGGCCCGCGACGAGCGCGTCAAAGAGACCCTCAAGCCCCTGGGCGAAAGTGTACCCGACCGGGTTGGTGAATTGGGCCGCGTGCTTTTTCAAAAAACCCGACGTGTCCCCGGGATAGGTCTCGACAACGGCATCGAACCATTTCTTCACGATGACGGACTTCTTCTCCGTGAGCAGGTCTTTGAGGTTCATGGTGGGGACAGGTCGTTCCATAGTGATTGTGCCGGGCCGTATATCCGGTATTCCTCGGAGCACGCTGATCGATACGCAGATGGACTCATCAGGGCGTCACCCGATATAGTAAGCATGTCCGAGGAAACGGTCAAATAAAATAATTTTATAGGAAAAAATCCCCTGCTTATTGCTCCGCCCATGCCGGGAAAGCGCGGCAGAGAGCAAAAAACCCTGCAAGAGGATCCCTGCAGGGTTTCGTGCGTTAAAAGAAGAGCAGGTGTTGGGACGCTTCCATCTCTTTTTGGATCTCGGCAAAGGAGACGAACTTCGTGGTGAGCTCTCCCCCCATCTCAACCGAGTCCAGTATCATCTGGTCCTCTTTGAGGCCCAGCCGCTGCATGTCCTCTTTGCATACCCAGATCGGCATGTCGATGAGCAGGCTGCTCTTGATGTGGCTTTCCGTGCTCGTAACGCCATAGAGTTTCATGGCCGGCTGGTCCTTGACCACGTTGAGAACACCGTCGCCGACAAAGACAACAATGGGAACGACCGCGTCGCCGTCGTCCATGTAGATCTCCGCGGTCTGGCTCGCGAGCGCGTGGGTAAGCGCCAGCCGGGGGTTCTCACTCTTGTACGGCGGCCTCTGAACAACGAATAGTACCTTGACGATCGCCATTTACTCACCTCCTATATGAAGGAGCCTGTCTGTCTTTACGGTCTTTGCGAGGTACCAGTCCATGCTGGCCCGCTTCACGCCGTCGTGGGTGTCTTCCTTGTGATAACCCCTGGCCTCGGCGCAGGCCTCGCACACGGTGACCTCCGCTCCCTTGGCGATCAGTTCCTTCATGCGTTTTTCATTATACGAATAATCTTTGAATGGTTTTTGGCCTTTCTTGGCCATCATCACCGCGTTGCCCGAAAGCCAGATATTCACCTTGTGGCCCTTGGCAACCGCTGCATCGGCGAGTCTGAACGAAAAATCGAGCGACATCGAGCCGACCAGCGAAGAAAATACCCCAAATGTCAATTCCGCCATTGTGTCCCTCCTTGTAAATTCAGAAAATGAGAAAATAAGAAGTTGTGAAGATCAGGAAGGCTTAAGTTCTCAACTTCTCAACCTCTCAGCTTCTTAACTTCATTCCCATACTACAGCCACGCCGTCTTATCGTAGTCTTTCATGATGAGATCAACGATGTCTCCGTAACTCACCATCTTCACCTTCGAATTGACGTTCGCGGCAGTATATCCCCGTATCTCAAGATCGTCGCTCAAAACATAGAACTGCGCGCCCGCTTTCGAAAGCACGGGGGAGTCCTTGCCGTTCTCTTTTGTCACTGCATGGTAAATACCGTTCCCGACGAGGATGACCCCCATCTTGTCGGCCTTCATGCGTTCGAACGTATCTTCAGACCTCCGCCAGTCGCTCAAAAATACCGCTACTTTCATCTTCTCACCTCCCTGCAGTTCTTGAAGAAATAAAAAAACAGGGGATAATTTTTCAACTATCCCCTCTCCTGACTCATTGAACTCCCATTACAGCTCGGCAACGGTGATCGCCTGCTGCGGACAACTTTCCACGCAGGTCAGGCAATTGATGCACTCGGACATGTTCGCCGGGTCGGCCTTTCCGCCGCTCAACGCGAACACGGCCTGCGGACAGACATTCACGCAGTTGCCGTCTCCGTCACATTTGTTCTTGTCGATGGTCACCATGTACATGTTGGATCATCCTCCTTGCGGTCTCGGGAACGTAAACCTTGCTATAGCACAAGTTCTCTAACAAGGTAAAGCGCGCACCACTCCCTCTTCGGCCGTGTCGCTGTTGCATCCAGCGAGTGTCACAGCCGGACGTACGCGTGAGCACGGCATCACCGATCAGCGTTTTCCTTGACGGCATCGCACACGACGCCGTCCTCCTTTCCGGGCAGGTTCGCGGCCCGGAGTTCCACGGCAAATATCGCCTATGACCGAACGCTATACGCAGCCGGTCGGCTTGGGAAGGCCCGCGAT
>DATDRO010000234.1:0-3408 GCA_035291685.1 Nitrospirota bacterium
GGCCGAGTTCCGCGACCTCGCCAGGACCTCCCGCAAGTTCGCCGTGCCTATCATGGAATACTTCGACTCGCAGAAGCTTACTCAGAGGGTTGGGGACAAAAGGGTGCTGAGGGGGTAACATTTAGGCAACAGCGTGGAGAGATGAATGAAGAGGGGTGTTATCTTTTACGAACTGCCGATGGTGTCGTCGACCTTCATGACTTGAGAAAGTCCACGGCCTTAACGCCTATCTCGTGAGAAATAATCTTCAAGTGATTATCATGGTGGAATACGGTCAGTCCATTCTCTTTAGCAAGGGAACAGATCATGATATCAATAGTCGGGACGGTTACCCCCTTTCTCCTCAATAAATAACCTGCCTCATATGAGATCGGCCATGTGTTTTTTAACTCCTTTGTGGCAATTTTTTAAGCCTTCCGGCAATCGAATTTTTCCATGAGGACAATCAGCTTTTTCCAGTCATAGGTCTGCAGATTCAGTATCTGCGAGCGTATGAGCTTTACCGCGCTGATCGTGTCACCCTCTTTCTTCATATTGTAGAACGGAAACACAACGGCGAATGCCCGGTCAGTATAATCCTGGATCGGCTCGAGCACGTCGCCCCTTCTTGAATAGTAGGGGTCTTCACCGGGAGCGCAGGGCGTGGTGAAGACGTTGAACCATCTGCACGAAACGGGACGGACGGGATGGACCGAGCAGACATGATCGATCAAAAACGGGCAGGCAGAACCCGGGGCATGACCGGCGAGCTGACCTTTCAGAATGTCCCGGTCCGGCGCTGCCATCTTCTCCGAAGCATACCAGTAGAGCCCCACGACCTCGTGAGGGTAGAGCGGGATGTCCTTCTGTCGGCAGCAGACATCGCACCCCCTGGTACAGGCCAGTTCAACCTTCAGCTTTTTCCCGTGGTCCCTGACAGCGACGGCAACGCCGGTGTCAACAACGGCGTATGAGTCGAGAAGCGCGGCAAGCCACGGAAGCTTCTGTTCGTCCCCCGGAAAGCGAACGCGCGCTGAAAGGCCGCCTGCATTTTTCTTGTGGGATCTTTTCATGATAGATTCTCATTTCTGGCTCATGGCAAGAAACTGTGGGTAAATGCACAAGAGGCAAAAAAATGCTGAACTGCGGAACAACCTAAACATTTACCACGGAAAAGGCCACGGAATGTCACGGATGTGCTTTTGACCTTATTTTAAGAATGTCTTAATATTTCGGTGAAATTCCGTGAAAATCCGTGGTAAAAAAGTATTAAAGGTTTTCTCCGCGTCTCGGCGGTGAATAATGGAAGTAAAGGGCTTCATGGCGCCCATACTTTCGTACCAAGAGCCTCATTTCTCAACATGTCGTGAACAATACCACAGCACTATTGAAAACACAACAGGCTTTCCCCGCCCCACATCGGCTGATTTTTCTGCTTGTAATTCGCCTCAACCTGTACTATGATTTTTCTTGCGAGCAACATATCAGCCGCAGGCAAAGAGCTACCGTCCCGTTGCATGCGTGCCGAGGAAAGGATTGAATATGATTTTCATGAAACGAAACAGATGGTGCCATGCCTTCTTTAAGATGAACGGGGTTCTGCTCGTCCTGTGTTTTCTTTTGTCCATAACAACCGCGGCATACGCGCGGACGGACGCCGGCCCCTTTCGGGAAGGAAGCGGGCGAATGACCCTGCTCATCGGCGGCGGCACGGCCTATGAGAATAACATTCAATATAATTATACGATCCTCGGCGTGGGAGCGGGCTACTACGTGAGCGACGGTCTCGAAGTCGGGCTCGATGTGGAGGACTGGCTGGGAAGCGGCCCCCGCATCTACCGGGTGAGCCCCGAGATCCACTATGTGTTCTACGAATTCGATCCGATAAAACCGTACGCCGGCGTGTTCTACCGCCGTAATTTCATCGAAGGTCATGATGACGTCAATACCGTGGGATTTCGCGCCGGAGGGCTGTTCCTGATGGGCAAGAGATCGTACCTCGGCGCAGGAATGGTCTATGACAAGTATCTCAACTGCAACAATAGTCCCTTTTCATCATGTTCCGATATCTATCCGGAGATCATCGTTGCGGTGACATTTTGAACGGCATCAAACGGGAAGGATCGAATTTCCTGTTCTTCACCTAACCCGGACAAGCCGGAACCATAAATACATTCATGTTTACCACGGATGCACACTGATGAACACACCCTGCACTCGCGTTGCCACGCCCCACATTCGCGCTTCGCACTCATAAACGTCGGGTGCAGGCTCGTAAACGCTGGGCGCAGGCGGAAAAGAATTCAAGATTTAGTTCTTGGTATTATTCAATCGGTGTAAATCCGTGTCAATCCGTGGTAAAATGGTTTTTAGATTTTCTTGCCATTTTGAGAAGAATTTTCCCCCCTTCACCTCGTCACACTTCCCCCGCCCCATGAACGACCATTCAGACCTTTATATGCAGCATCGGCAACCCCAGCCGCTGCCTTGTGGTCTCGCCTTTGAACAGCTCCGCCTTCCTCCTGGGCACGTCGCCGCGCTCCCCTTCGTGCTGGGACTGGAGTTTCGCGGGCAGGCTCGCGCCGTGCTGGATCGCGTGCTTGCCGTACTTCTCGGAGAGCTTGTCCACGCTTGCGTAGATCTTTGCCATCTTCTCGATCTTTGTCACATCATCAAAAAGGGTGAACTGGACCTCCGCCTCCGGCGCCAGGCCGGCAAGAACAACGCCGGTCTGGCGATAGAGCGTCCGCGGTTGGTACACGTGACGGAAGCCCTCCCGGAGCGCACCGAAGAGCTCGACGGGATAGGCGGTCGGCCGGCTCAGTTTCAGTTCCACGCCGCTGTCCGTGAAATCCTGCTTCCTCAGGAACACCATAAGCCGTGCGGCCGCGAGCCGATAACGCCGCGCCTTGATGCAGGCGTTCTCCAGGTTTTTGGAAAGCTGGGCAAAGACGAATTCCTCGTCCTGCGAAGGAGGGGTAAAGGTCTTTGTCTTGCTGATGGACTGATAGCTGCTCTTCGATTCGGTCGTTACGGGATACACGCTCCGTCCGTTCAGCTCGTGCCAGATCTCGCGGTACGGCTTGGAAAGATGCTGCTGTATGAACTTCTCGTCCCTGCGCGCGAACTCCAGGGCCGTGGTGATCCCGAACTTTTGCAGGAAGGCCGCCGTGTTCGGCCCGATGCCCCAGACCTTTCCCACCGGCAGGTCCTGTAAATAACGATGTATCTCTCTTCCGGGGATGAACGTAAGCCCGTGCGGCTTCCGGTGCTTCGAGCCGACCTTGGCCAGGACCTTCGAGAGGCTCACGCCGACGGAGACCGAGAGCCCGAGCTCGGTCTCGATGGTCTTCTGCATCTTTTCGGCGATCATTTCGTAGGACCCGTGAAAACTCCTCCGGAGACCGGTCAGGTCCACAAACGCCTCGT
>DATDRO010000235.1:0-11879 GCA_035291685.1 Nitrospirota bacterium
CGGTGCAGCGGGGCGACGCGGAGATGGAGCAGAAGATGAACCGCGTGATCCGCGCCTGCGCGGAACTGGGCGGCAAAAACCCGATCCAGAGTCTCCACGACCAGGGCGCGGGCGGGAATTGCAACGTGGTGAAGGAGATCATCCACCCGGCAGGCGCGAAGATCGAGATCCGAAAGATCCAGGTCAATGACAGCACCCTTTCGGTGCTCGAGATATGGGGCGCCGAATATCAGGAACAGAACGCGCTCCTCATCAAGCCCGAACACGAAGCCCTGTTCAAAACACTCTGCGAACGCGAGAAGGTTCCCGTGGCGATCATCGGTACGGTCACCGGAGACGGTTATATCGTTCTCTACGATGAGAAGGACAACTCGACTCCCGTGAACCTTGAGCTCTCCAAGGTGCTCGGCGACATGCCGCAAAAGACGTTCAACCTTCAACGATCAACCAGACAACTAACGCCATTAACACTGCCGGAAGGGCTTACCGTTCGCGCTGCACTCGACAGGGTTCTGAGACTTCTCTCCGTAGGCTCCAAGCGGTTCCTCACGAACAAGGTCGACCGCTCGGTCACCGGCCTGATCGCGAGGCAGCAGTGCTGCGGTCCGCTTCAGCTTACGGTCTCGGACGTTGCCGTGATCGCCCAGTCCCATTTCGGCCTGACCGGTGCGGCCATTGCCATCGGCGAGCAGCCGGTCAAGGAGTTGATCGATCCCGCGGCCATGGCGAGGATGAGCGTTGGAGAGGCGATCACCAATATCGTCTGGGCGCAGGTGAGCAGGCTCGAAGATATCCGCTGCTCCGCCAACTGGATGTGGGCGCCGAAGCTCCCGGGCGAGGGGCCACGTTTGTACGATGCTGCCGTTGCCATGCGGGACGCGATGATCAAACTCGGCATCGCCGTCGACGGAGGCAAGGACAGCCTGTCCATGGCTGCCAGGGTAACGAATCCGGACGGAGCGACAGAGACCGTGAAGTCGCCGGGCACGCTCGTCGTCTCGGCATACGCGACCTGCCCGGACATCACCAGGACGATCACGCCGGACCTCAAGGCGCCGGGAAAAGGCAAGCTCCTGTTCATCGACCTCGGCAACGGCAGGAACCGTCTTGGCGGTTCCGCGCTTGCGCAGGTCTTCGGACAGGTAGGGGACGGGGCTCCGGACGTCGAAGACCCGGACCTCTTAAAGCGCGCCTTCAACGCAGTACAGAAGATGATCTCGAAAAAGCTCATTCTGTCCGGCCACGACCGCTCCGACGGCGGCCTGATCACGACGCTGCTCGAGATGGCCTTTGCAGGGAACTGCGGCATCGATATCAACCTGCCGGCCGAAACCACGCACGGCATGGACGCGGTCTCAGACCTGTTCTCGGAAGAGCTGGGCCTTGTCATCGAGTACCTCCCGTCGAACGAATCGGCGATCTTCGCTGTTCTCAAAAAGGCAAAGGTGCCGTATCAGATAATAGGAAAGAGCACCGCCGACACGCGGATCAAGGTGGCCATAAGCTGGAAGTCTGTTCTCGATGAGGACATGCTCGTTCTTCGGGACATCTGGGAAGAGACGAGCCATCGCCTCGACCTTATGCAGCGGGACCCCGAAAACATCCGCGAGGAGCGGAAGAACATCTATGACCGCAAAGGACCGAGCTTCGTTATTCCGTTCACGCCGAAACCCACGACAGCATCAATTCTCAAACGCGTTGATAAGCCGAAGGTCGCGATCATTCGCGAAGAGGGGAGCAACGGCGACCGCGAGATGGTCTCTTCATTCCATCTCGCAGGATTCGAGCCCTGGGACGTGACCATGACGGACCTGCTCGACGGCCGCGCGTATCTCGACCAGTTCCGGGGCGTGGCATTCGTCGGCGGGTTCAGCTATGCCGACGTGCTCGACTCGGCCAAGGGCTGGGCCGCGAGCATCCGCTTTAATAAAAAGGTCTGGGAAGAGTTCGAAACGTTCTATCATCGGCCTGATACCTTTAGCCTCGGCGTGTGCAACGGATGCCAGCTCATGGCGCTCCTGGGCTGGGTGCCGTGGAGAGGTATATCCGATGAGCTCCAGCCGCGGTTCATCCACAACCGGTCGGGTTGCTTCGAGTCGCGCTTTGCGACCGTGAAGGTCCTGCCAAGCCCCGCCCTCATGCTCAAAGGCATGGAGGGTTCGTCTCTCGGCATCTGGGTGGCGCACGGCGAAGGCCGGGCGTACTTCCCGGATAAAAATATTTTCCACGAAGCCGAGTTCGGCCTCGCTCCTATCCGCTTCATTGATGACGACGGAAAGACCACCGAGTCATATCCCTTCAACCCCAACGGCTCGCCGGCCGGCATCGCGGCGCTCTGTTCGCCCGACGGCCGCCACCTTGCCGTGATGCCGCACCCCGAACGCACGGTGCTCACCTGGCAGTGGGCCTGGCTCCCCGAGCAGCTCAAAAGATCCCTTGCCGCCTCCCCGTGGCTCAGGATGTTCCAGAACGCGCGGGAGTGGTGCGAGAAGGGCAGATAGCTGAAATCCCCAAAATTACCTTGTAAGTTGAACCCATATTTGATAGGCTATTTCTATGAAGAAGTCGTTCATGGATGGAAGAAAAGAAGAAGAACGGGAGGCGTTCCTCAAGCGGTCACCCGTGGAAAGAATTCGAATCATGCACAACCTCTTCCTGGAAATTGTCTCGATCAAGGCCCGGGGTGAAAAGGTCTCCGAATATGAAATCTATCGACGATACCTTAAAGACAATCCAAGACATTACGAGCGCACTTCCCGATAAAATCAATATCGCGATCACGGGAGGAGTTGCTGTTATCCTTCACGGCGTCGAGCGAACGACTATTGACGTCGACTTTTGCATTTACTCCGACAGTATTTTCAACACGAACACCGCCGAGTTCTTCAGCCTTCTGACTCGATCTCTTCCGAAAAGATTTTCAGCTCGGCTGGTACAAGGCAGCAAATTTCCCGATGATCCGTTTAAACATGACGTCATCTTTATCGACGACAACGAGGGTGAATATGAGCGAATCGATCTTCTGATAGCTCGGTATAAATGGGAGCTGGAAGGCATCGAACAAGCAGTACATTTTGATGATATCCCATTTCCGGTTTTAAGCAAGCCGTACCTTGTCGCCATGAAACTGCAAGCTACAGGATACAAAGATTATCAGGATGTCGTCAGCCTGATGAGTCTCATGACCGAAGAGGAGAAGGCGAAGGCCTATGAACTCGCAAAAAGGACGGGGAGAGACAAGAAGCTCGCCCGCCTCCTCTCTCGCCCTCCCGAAGAGGAAGTTCGGGAAATGCCGGAGGAATATCTTTAAGGCGTTCGATCCATTTTCAGTTTTTATTCGTAATTGTTGAACAGGGATATACGCTGCTAAAAAAGAATCCGGTGCTTCCCGGGAAAAGGACAAACCTATAATGACTCCAGTATCAAAGTTTTTTGGCGACGAAAATGATAAACGGAAAGAGCTCCTGGAAGAGGCGCAGAGCAGTTTCTTTATCGTCACGGAGCGGCTGGAGAAACTTGTGAAGAAAGGCGTGATCTCCGATGGGGACCTCTCGTACGCACCCGTGGTCCACGGGGGCAAGAACGTGCCGAAGATCATCAGTACCATCGAGCGGCTTCTGGCGGAAGGCCACCTCAAAGGGGTCGAAGATTCGATCGAAGGGTTCTGCTATCTTGCCGGCATGGGAATAAGGACCGGGCAAGCGACAAAGCAACAAAAAAAATAATGAGTGCTGTTCATCCGGACGCGGAGCGGGGAGCATTTCTCAAGCTTACACCCCGCCATTATGAGCGCGCCCCGATAAGAGGACTGTCGCCGGCGCGCCGGGTGTGCGCCGATGGATGCGGAACATGAAATCCGTCGAAGACACCTTGTCGGTCGTTAAGCACTCGTTTTGCGTGCTTAGCGGGACCTTGTTAGGAGCATTCGATGATTGATTCCAGGTATCAGACTTTTTGGAGAAGATTCTGGGCCGGAAATATTGACGCTCTGGTAATCTTGCCGCTCGCATTCATCGACCCGTGGAAACATTCTCAACAATTACCAATCTTCCTCCTTGTGCTTTGGTTTATCTTCCATGAAACAGCCTGGTACTTTTACAGCGTTTTAATGCACGGTCGCTATGGCCAGACACTCGGGAAAATGGTATGCAAGGTAAAGGTTGTTGATAAATCGGAAGCCAAACCCATAACTTACCGACAAGCCTTTTTCCGCGATAGTCCTTGGATTGTCGTGGGCCTCATCTATTCTATCACGATGTTGCCCGTTGTCTTGCAGGGGAAAGATCCATATCAGATAAAAGAAGCGAAACAAGTTCTCGCTTTTTTACTCTGGTCATCGATTGGCACACTTTGGTTTATAGCAGAGCTTGTGACTATGCTGACGAGCAAGAAGCGACGAGCTATTCATGATCTTATCGCAGGATCAGTAGTCATAAATGACCGCTCTAACAAATCGTTCCCTTTAGGGAAACAGCAAAAGACCGCCGTATCCCCCCGCAAAAAAAGCATTGACATTGTGTAGCCGCATGGCTACAATATCTATGTATGAGATTCGTAAGACAGAGACTTACGCCCAGTGGCTTGATGGGCTGCGCGACATTCATGCACGTGCGCGAGTGCAGGTCAGGGTCGAGCGCCTTGCAGCAGGGAACCCGGGGGATGTCAGGCCGGTTGGCGAGGGCGTCTCCGAATTGCGAATCGCTTACGGCCCAGGTTACCGGGTATATTTCACGATGCGTGGGCGCACAGTAGTAATATTGCTGGCCGGGGGCGACAAACGCACACAGGCTGCCGACATCAAGATTGCATTGCGCCTCGCACGCAACCTATAGGAGAGAATTATGAAAAAGACAACGACCACTCGTTACGATGTTGCCGAGCATCTCCGAACCCCGGAGGAAATGGCTGCTTATCTTGAGGCTTGCCTTGAGGAGGCCAACGGCGATGCAGCGTTCATTGCAAAAGCGCTGGGCGATATCGCCCGTGCCAAAGGCATGGCACAGGTCGCGCGTGATGCCGGCCTGTCTCGCGAAAGCCTATACAAGGCGCTTTCCGGCGAGCGCAGTCCCGGTTTTGACACTATCCTCAAGGTAATGGCAGCGCTCGGGTTAAAATTACATGCCGAAGCGTCTCATGGCTGATTCCGCGGCCCAACCAGGAGTTAAGGCCGATACGCCCCCTCAGGGTTGCAGCTTAACTGCCTCGATTTATTCGTAAAAAGGAGAATCATGTACTTTTGGAAAATTGGCAGCTTAAAAGAAGAAATTAAAAAGGGAGAACTTAAAGAAAAAGATAGGTTCTTATATGCTTTAATCTATATCATCCTTAGTGCAATTGGCATGGAGGCAATGGGGCTGATGCCCATTAATAACGGTAATATATGGGATGCTATCAATAGTATTTCAAATATCGTAGTTGTCACGATAGGTACAATATTCTCATTCAAGGCAAATGGTGGTTCTAAGGGGATTGATTTTCTGGGGCGTTACTTCAGCATAAGCTTTGTAGTCGCAATAAGGTTTATAGTAATTCTTATTCCTGTGATTATTGTGCTATCAGCTTATTACTCATTTGCAGTAACTAAAGATCCAGATTTAAACAGCACAGCATATGACACAATACCATTTATAATTTGGTCTGCGGCATTCTACTGGAGAGTGTGCGTGCATATTGCTGACGTAAATAACACATAACAAAGCGGTTCGAGGCGGACCTGCCCCCTGCGGTAGCAGCCGCTCATCCGCCCCCATTCTTCCCTCACGCCCTGTCTGCATGTGCGCACAGGCAGGCGCTCGAAAGATCCAGGAGTTAAATTTACCGCTTGCAGTAAAGATTAATAAGAGTTACATTATCCGACTATTTGTGACCGATGCACGGACTTGACCATCGCATCGCTGTCTTTGCATTATTCACATTCACCGATCAAGGAGGCCATCATGACACAGGCAAAACAGGGCGATACCGTTCAAGTCAATTACACGGGAAGGCTCGGGGACGGGAAGGTATTCGACACATCATATGACCGGCGCCCGATACAATTTACCCTGGGCAAGGGCCAGCTGATCGCGGGTTTTGAAAAGGCCGTGCTGGGGATGAACGCGGGGGAGATAAAAACGGTCGTGATCCCGGCCGAGGAGGCGTACGGTCCGCATCGCGCGGAACAGGTCGTGGCAATGGAGCGGAAAAATCTGCCTGCCGGCGTTGACCCGCGGGTCGGCCAGCGGCTCGAGCTCACCCAGGAAGACGATCAGACGGTGCTGGTCACGGTCACCGACATTTCCGAGACGAGCGTGACCCTTGATGCCAACCACCCGCTGGCGGGAAAAGCTCTCACCTTTGATATCGAGCTCATCAGCATCAGCGGATGAGCCGCGGACAGCGCGTCCGGGGCCGGCCTACAAATACGCCGAAAAATACGGCTTGATCCCTGAAAGCGTCTCTTCCGCCGCGAGCGGCACCATGGTGGCGAAACAGTCAAGATTGACAAGGGCGTTCACGTTCGCGTCCTTCTTCGCGGCATCGCGGAGCCGCTGCGCGAAATCCCTGTTCACCACGCCGACCTCAGCATATACCTTTGCCAGGCCGTCCAGATTCCATTCCGCGGGCCTGCCGTCCTGTTTCTGAAAATACTGCGCCATGAGGTGCATCGAAACCATCCTGAAGATCGTCTCCTCCAGTGATGCAAAGGGCAGGTGAAACCGCACCATGGGCTTGAGCTTTTCCATGACCGGGCATCCGCTCGTTGTCATGACGATGCCGACGAGCGGGCTCAGCCCCAGCTGAACCGTCGTGTCCTTGGAATAGACCCGCTCCTCTGTGGTGACGGTGACGTTCACTTCCTCATGGGAAACCATGTCTCTGAACTGCTCTACGATATCCGCGAAATTCAACGCAACAGGGCAATAGGCGTGCGATGCCACGTCGAGAGGACACGGCGCGCACTTTTTGTGATTCAGCAGGGTCCACAGGGGAGGGTCAAGCCGCTTCCCGCGAATAAACGCGAGCGTTTGCCGGTCAAGGAGAACGTCAAATTTTTTTGTTGCGCCATTTTTAAAATTGTAGGAATACGCGATCTGAATAGGGCTCCCCATTTTTTCCCTCCTTGTATGTTACAATATAGTATGGCAAGCGTATTGTCAAGACAGCGGTCCTCCCTCAGTTGCGTGGGCAGCAGCCCTTTCGCTCTGCCGCGCAAGCGTGCAAATTGGGCAATGGCTGCACAAGGATATATGTTCTGTCCCCACGGCACTTACGCTTCGCATGTGTGGAAATTCGTTGAGAAGAAGGGAGAATAAGAACAGAGGGCTTTGACGGGGAAATTTCCAGCCGTAACGATCACCAGCGAGTTGTTTTTTGGCCCGAAACTCTTAACTACAAACCATGTCATCCCAGGGATTTCTTGCAATATTCCAGACGCTCCTTATCCTGCTGATCGCTGTTGCGACGTCCTACATGGCCTATCAGCTCTACCGGACGAGCTCATCACGACAGAAAAATGAACTGAATAAAAAACGGCTCAAAATATACCGCGAGATCGTGCGCCTGCTGAGCGTGATCTCGCGGGACGGGGACATCTCGCGGGATGAGCTGCTGGCGTTCCGGTCGAAAACCCACGAAAGCGGCTTTCTGTTCGGCAAGGACGTTGCCGAATATGTCGAGGAGATCTATTCGCGGAGCCTGAAGCTTCGGAGCTCAAACGCGCTCCTCAAAGAACAGAACCTGCCCGTTGGAGAGGAACGGGACAAGGTGACGGTCGAAAATTCGAAGCAAATGATATGGCTGGCAGACCAGCTCCCCCGGCTGAAGCAAACGTTCGAACGGTATCTCACGAATCACAATGCAAAGGTTAAGGATGAATGAGGAAAAAGAGTCCCCCTCTTTCCCTGAGCAAGCCCCCTCCTCCGTGCGAGCGAATTACTCTCTAACGGAGTTTACAAATCGTTACAAATACTTTATAATCATGCAACAAGCAGAAACGAGCGCCATTTCTAAAGCTTACGATCGACGTTCAGCAAATTTTTTTCGAGCAGGACAGTATGGACATCAATTTTCTGATCAGGGGAATAGCCGCGGGCTTCCTGATCGCCGCGCCCGTGGGGCCGGTGAATATGTTATGCATGCGTCGCACCCTGACCGATGGGCGCAGGGCGGGTTTTATTTCAGGCCTGGGCGCGGCGACAGCCGACGCGATCTACGGCGCCATCGCGGCATTCGGCCTTAAATTTATCTCGAACGTTCTGCTCGATCAGCAGGCATGGCTCCGATTGGCCGGGGGGCTGTTCATCTGCGCACTTGGCGTCAGGACTTTTTTTACGAACCCCCCTGATCCCGCCGCGAGGGGCGGGCGAAGCAACCATGCCGGCGCCTATGCCTCGACTTTTTTTCTGACCCTTACCAACCCGGCGACCATCATTTCCTTTGGGGCGGTATTTGCATGGCTCGGCCTGGCAAATGCTCGCGCGGATTATATCGCCGCCGAGATATTGGTCCTGGGCGTATTTCTCGGCTCCACGCTCTGGTGGCTTATCCTGGCCCTTGGCGTCGGTCTCTTTCGGACAAGGTACACTCGCTCGAACATGAGGTGGATCAACAGGATCTCGGGTGTCGTCATCACCGCATTCGGCCTCGTTGCGCTTCTGTGGCTGGGGATGTAGGAGAGGGTAAATGATGACAGAGGATGGAGGAAGGAGGATGGACGAGGGACGAGAGACAAAGGAAGAGGGATGCGTCGTTACTATTTTGCTTTCATCCTCTCTCATCCATCTTCCATCGCCATTTGCCCTTCCCCGAGACATTATTCAGGAGTTCGCAGGAGAATAGATTTCATGACGCTTCATTTTACCAGAACGAACGGTCCCGTTGACGAGACGATAGACGGCTTAATAAAGCAGGCGGGCGATATCTCCCGCCCGCAGTATGTGCGGGAGATGATCCTGGCGGCGCTCAAGGCCGGTCAGGAGAATGAGCGGGAAGCAGACCTCAGGCTCATGAACTCAACCCTGAAGGAAATGCGTTTTACCTCGAAGATATTCGGACCGTATCGGACCGTCCGAAAGGTCACGGTCTTCGGCTCGGCAAGAACAGAGCCCAGCGAAGCGGTCTATGACATGGCGCGCCATTTCGGACAAAAACTTGCCGAGACGGGATACATGGTCATCACCGGCGGCGGCGGCGGCATCATGCAGGCCGTGAACGAGGGCGCGGGGCCGGAACACTCCTTTGGGGTGAATATCCGGCTCCCGTTCGAGCAGAAACCGAATCCCACGCTCGTGGGGAACCCGCGCCTCATAACGTACAAATATTTTTTCAACAGGAAGGTGGCCTTTCTCAAAGAGGCCCATGCGATCGCCCTTTTCCCAGGCGGGTTCGGCACGCTTGACGAGGCCATGGAAACGCTGACCCTTGTGCAGACCGGAAAGCGCGATCCTCTCCCGCTCATTCTCGTGGATGAGCCGGGAGGCACCTACTGGTCCGCATGGGTACGCTTCTTTAAAGAAGAGCTTTACGCCCGCGGGTATATTGAAGACGCTGATTTTTCCCTGTTCGAGCGCGCCGATTCGGTGGACGCCGCTGTTGAACTCATAAACCATTTCTACAGCCGATACCACAGCATGCGCTACGTCAACGGAAAATTGGTGGTCAGGCTTGCTTCTGCGCCCGACCCGGGCCTGATAAAAAAACTCAAAGACCGCTTTACCGATCTTCTTACGTCGCCGGGCACCATCGAGCTTTCCGGCCCTCTTCCCGCAGAGGATGACGAACCTGAACTCGCGCTTCTCCCCCGCCTCGTACTGGACTTCAACCGGAGGGATTTCGGCCGGCTCCGAAACCTTATCGACGTCATCAACGAGTCCTGAGCTCCATCCACAGATCCTCGGCGACGAGAACCGGTCCGCCTATGCCGCCCGCGCCAACCCCGTGGTCTGCTCGAGCGCCTGGAGCGCTTCATCGTAATCCGGATGGTTTGTCTCCTCCGGCACGATCTGTTTGTACCTCACGATGTTGTTCTGGTCGATGATGAATATGGAGCGCGCGAGGAGCCTTAACTCTTTTATCAAGACGCCGTAGGCCGCTCCGAACGACGCATCCCGGTGGTCCGAAAGCCCCTTGACCTTGTCGATCTCAGCGACCTCGCAGAACCTCGAGATCGCAAAGGGAAGATCCATGCTGATGTTCAACACCGCAACATCGACCGGCAGCGCCGCCGCCTCATGGTTGAACCTCCTCGCCTGGATGTCGCACACCGGAGTATCAAGAGACGGTGTCACACTGATCACCTTTATCTTGCCCGCGTAGTTGCCCAGCTTCACTTCATTCAGGTCTCCGTCTACGACGGTAAAGTCAGGGGCCTTATCACCCACCTTAATATCAGCGCCGATGAGAGTGAGAGGATTTCCATGCATTGTTATAAGACCCTGTCTCTCCATAGAGTACCTCCTTTCAAAACCCGCTCTTAAGATCTGTACCGAAAAGGACGCACAGAGGACTACCGAATAAATGAATTCTGCAGCAAGCGCATTCCCCGTCCCGCCAGGGCGGGACTGCAGGGAGCTTCAATACGGGCGGGGAATGCCTGCCCCCGCCCTCTTGCACTCCTATGCCGCCCTCTTCCGGAATTCCGCCTCGGCCCAGAAACCTTGTTCCGCCATCGCAAAGATAATGTTCTTCCTTGTGACGATCCCTACGAGCCTCTTTTTCTCGTCAACCACGGGCAGGATGGAGAGCCTTTCCCTGTGCAGAGTGTCGACGATGTCCTCGATCGGCGTGTCCGACGTGATCGTAACCGGCTCCTTGCAGGCGCCATGCTCGGCATGGCCGCAGCTCATCAGGGATTCGGCGCTGAACTCGTGTATGGTCCTCTTCTCTTTCAATGCGTCGAGGATGTCATACTCGGAGACAATGCCTACTACCTCCAGCTCATCGTTTACAACCGGAAGGGCCGGGTAGTTGACCAGCATTTTCTTCACGAGGTCGCTCCCTTTGTCCTTGACGTAGAGGCTTACTTTCGGGTGCATGATATCTTTTGCGTATAATCTGATCATGGGTCCCTCCTTGTGGCCAACGGGCCGCAACGGAAGTCTGTCTCGCCAGGCCGCGCCGGGGAGAAGACATCTTCCTCTTAAATACAGGATAGAACATATCCTGTATAATGTCAAGCCGGCCGATAGAATTTCCTCTCTCGCCTGTTCAGCCAACGCAAACCTGATGCCCCCCATCCATCGTCTCCACCTATTTCTCGAAGAGCTTCAAATACTTCCCGTATCCTTCTTTCGCCAGGTCCTCTCTGGGAATGAACCTGAGCGCCGCTGAATTCATGCAGTAGCGAAGGCCCGTGGGCTTGGGGCCGTCATTGAACGCATGGCCAAGATGCGAGTCGCCGAGTCTGCTCCGCACCTCGGTCCGCACGGAGAACCAGCTCCGGTCTTCCTTTTCCACGATATTGCCGGGCTCGAGCGGCCGGGTAAAGCTCGGCCATCCCGTTCCGGAATCGTATTTATCAAGCGAACTGAACAAAGGCTCTCCGGAGACGATGTCAACGTAGATGCCCGCTCTCTTATTGTCAGCGTATTCATTCCTGAAGGCCGGCTCCGTGCCGTCTTCCTGTGTCACCTTGTACTGCATGGGTGTCAGCATTTCTTTCAATTCCTCTTTGGACGGCTTCACGAAGATGCCCTCGGCCTTTTCAATGATCATTGCTTTATCCTTTCCCCAGATCTTTGCCAGATACTGGTCGCGACCGGAATTGTACCGGTAGAATTTGTAGCGGACCGGGTTCTTCTTCCAGTAGTCCTGGTGGTAATCCTCGGCGGGGTAGAAGGGTCCGGCAGGACGAATTTCCGTTACCACCGGTTTATCAAACCGCTTTGACTGCTCAAGCT
>DATDRO010000236.1:0-13817 GCA_035291685.1 Nitrospirota bacterium
CCACCGTCTCCAGAAACAGATAGTAGATGCTCGAAAGCTCCTGGAGAAATGTTATGAGCGCTCTGCCGATATATCCGAATATGGTCTTCACAGGCGACTTTCATTCTCCGACGCGAAATGATGAACAGCTGTACTTATTGAAGCTCCCTGCGGCAAGCTTCGGGGAGTGCGCTCACTCCGGAATTCAGCAGTCCTTACGGCTTTGTCTCGGCCTCTGAAAAACTCGGGAATATCTCGAAAACAGCGGCCAGTCTGGCAAGCTCGAACACGTCCCTGACCGGAGGGCTCAAATCCACGAGCCTGAGACGTACGCCCCGTTTCACGCACATCTGCATGGCCTCGATGAGCGTTGCAATGCCCGAGCTGTCCATATACCGGACCTGAGACAGGTCGATGAAGAGCGCCTTGAACCCTGCTTCCCCCTGTTTGAAGACATCCGCCAGGCCGCCTCGTACGTCGGGGGAAGTGTTCATATCCACATCGCCCTTCAATCGTATCAAAAAACCGGAGCCTACCTTCTCTGAAGAGATGTCTACCTTCATCTAACAATCCTCGTCCGTTGCGCCTTGCCTCCATTGCACGGGAGACGCAGGGGAACGTTCCTATGGTGAGCCTCAAGAAGCTTTACTTCTTCTCATCTTGAATTTTGAGTCAAGTTTTTGGTCCGCCCAAGTCAGTACTGAGCGAGCGGCGCTGTCGGCGTGCACGGCAGCGATACGGTAACGCCGACCATGCTGCGAATAAAACCACAGGCTTCAGAAAACTAAAAAGTCCTCCGGCACGCTAAGCGACCGAGCGAAGGGCCGACTTGGGCGCATATTCCATACTCTCTCGGTCTGAGTCGTTCCCTATTATTTTTTCTCTTTCACCAGCGTCAGCACCGTGCCCGTGCCCCGGGTCGTATCGTACTCCACTGTGTCGAAAACCGTACCCATAAAATGCGTGCCGAGCCCGCCGGGACGGACCTCGTCCAGTTTCCGCGGGGCGATCGTTGAAACATCCACCTGTTTCCCGGAATCCTCAAGACGGATGGCGATCCTTCCCGCATCGACGGTCACGGTCAGGGTGATCGTTTTGGTATGGTCCCCCTCATACGCATACTTGATTATGTTCGAAGACGCCTCGTCAACCGCAAGGATGATCTTGGAGGCCTCCTTTTTGCTGAACCCGGCGTCCAGCACGAGAGGATAGAGCGTGCTCCGTATCACATAGAGATATTTCGGGTGGCTCGGCACGCTCAGCGTAACGGTCCCCGGCATCAAAGTCTTCCTATCAGCAGCCCGATTTTGCTCGTTCCCCATCTGTCCTCTGTCTTTTAATATTACTTCAGCGCACCAAAGCAGACCAGCGTCATATCGTCGTGCTGAGGGGTGAGGCCGGTGAATTTATTCACGCCGTCTATGATCGCGGACGTCAGTCCATCAGGAGCCGACGGGCTCTTTCGTATGAGGGCGTCGAACCGTTCATAGCCGTACAGTTCTTCGCCGGCGTTCATTGCCTCGACGATCCCGTCCGTGTACAGCAGGACCGTATCCCCTCTCTCAAGGGAGAGCGATTCCTGCCCGAACTTCATTCCGGGAAGAATGCCGAGCGGCGCGCCGGCCGCCGGCGCGCGTCTTTCCACCGATCCATCCGCTTTTTTTATGATCAGCGGCAGGTGCCCGGCATTCGACAGGGTAAGCGCTCCGTTCTGTGCGTCCAGTTCAATATAGAGCAGTGTGGCGAACATCCCTCGCCTGCTCCTCTCCGCGAGGAGATCATTCAGTTTCTGGAGGGCCTGTTCCGGATCATCCTCGGTGAGCGCAAGGGTCCTGAGATCGCTCCCCAGCTTGGCCATATAGAGGGCGGCGGGCACCCCTTTGCCCGAGACATCCCCGATCACGATCCCGATACGGTCCCTGTCAAGATGAATAAAATCATAGAAATCGCCGCCCACCTCCTGGGCAGGCGTATAGTGGGCGCTGAACGCGTAGCCCGGCACCGCGGGGACCTTTTGGGGAAGAAAACTTTCCTGCACGGTGCGGGCGAACTCCATGTCCTTTACAAGCCGCTGTTTTTCCATGAGGCTCTGGTGCATCTTGCCGTTCTCGATAGCGATCGCGGCCATGCCGCAGAGCGCGATGAACAGTTCAAGATCATCCGCATCGAACGGCTTCTCGTCCAAACGATTGATCACCTGCGCCACACCCGTAATGCGATCACCGACCTTGAGCGGGACCGCGATCATCGATTTTGTCCGGTAGCCGGTGGCCTCATCGGCGCCGCGATAGAACTTGGGGTGAGTGTACACATCCTCGATGAGAAGCGGCTTGCCCTCCTGCGCAACGGACCCCGCGATCCCCTGGCCCGGTTTGAGCCGAAATTCCTGCTTCAGCTTCTCACCGACCTTCCCGAGCGCCACCTGGTACACCAGTTCCTTCGTCTTTTCGTCTATGAGCATGAGACTCGAAGCGTCGGCGTTCATTACCTGCTTCGATATATTCATCACGTTTTCAAGTATCTGGTCCAGGTTCAGCGACGAGCTGATGATCCCGTTCACTTCGATGAGCGTTGAAAGACGCGTTATCTTCTGCTGCAACCGGGCTATGTCGTTATGCTTTGCCATAGGATAGACTCCATCAAAGAGCCGCGGTCCAACCATCGTATATGGCGCTTGCCCGTTAGACTGATCTGACGCGGTCTAACGGGGTCTTTGCCACGATCCCCGGGGAATGACGTCTCATGCCTTCGGAAATCGACGGATCTCTCTAACGGAGTAAACAATAGCACAACAGACCGACGACGGTCAACCGGAAAAAACCGGGTGCACCGTGCGGGAGACAGCGTCGATATGATCAGAGAGCTATTCCCGCTGCTCCATGAATGTGTGCTGCGGACTGTCATCCGATCTCGCACAAAGTAAAGCCTGTTAGAGATGTTTCGCTTGACGCGATCTCTCACGAGTTTACCTGCCGAATTGAACTTCAAGGGTGGCCATAAAGGCATACGTGGCATTCCTGTGGTTGCTCGCATCTCTCGGCCAGGTAACTTCGGGCGCGAGCTCGAAAAAGAGCCATGGCCGGTAGAAATTCCGGCGATATCGTGATCCGACCCGATAATTTTGAATCGTCCACTCAGGATGGTTCACTCCCCAGATGCTGGTATCATAACTAATTGCGCTCTTGGGTGTCAACTGAGTGATAAGACTGATACCGCTATTCCAGGCAATGCCGGCAGTGCCCTCGATATAGGTCACGAAATTGCTCCACCGGAGAAGCGTAAACGTGGTGATTTTTCTTTCGAGATCGAGCTGCGATGTTTCAGTGAAACGTTCAATATATCTGAACATGACGGTTTCACTAAAGCGTATGAGGTAGACCTCGCCGAATGGCTTCAAGTACTGATACCGCATTCTAATAAAGGGATCGGGGCGCAGATTGAATTTGATGCCAGCATCAATACTGACCAGTGAGCGGAGCCGGGAAAAAAAATCTGCCCGCAGTCCAACAGTGGGTTTATTGGCTCCCGTTGCAGGATCCGCTCCGGGATCAACGGCCTGACCGGGCTGGGTAGTAGACTGCTCTGCAGGAGATCCCACAACGACAGAAAGCTTTGCTTTTCTCAGCAGTTTCTGCATCTGGGGCAGGCGGTACTGGAGACGATAATCGTTGATAAGATCGAAACCTTGTCCCTCGGTCCACCGGGCGGAATTTCTCAGACTGATGAACAAAGTTGGCCGGACGTTTTCCAAAACCCGGTCGTCTCCGAAGAAATCATCAAACCACACGGCCGGTTGACAGAGTTTTCTGTCCACGAAGTCATGCGTCTGGTCCAGCCATGTTTCTCCGGACACATCGGCGGCCGCGCACGGGTCGCCTTGCGGCCCGGGCCGCTCCGGTGTTGAGGTCTGTGCCTCGGCCTGAGGCACCTGACCGGTCTTACCCCCCTGTTGGTCGTCGGTATTTGAAGACCGGTCCTGGAGAGTATCCGTCTGAGTGCCTGCTTCCCCGCTTTTCCGTGTAACAGGGATTTGGTCCGGCTGAGGTACCGGGCCGGTTCCGCTTTTCTGTTGTTCATCTGCCGTTAGAGACAGGTTCCCGGGTGTATTTGTTTGAGTACTTGCTTCTTCGCTTTTTTGCATGACGCCGTCTTGATCCGGTTGCACCGGCGTTTCAGCATACGCGCACCGAAAAAAGAACACGATAAGTACAAGGATCAAGATTGAATGGACCATGAAAGCCTTCAGGAGTCCCGAAACAATCATTGTGCGATGCGCGGTTCTGATATACTCCCCCTGGCCATCGTTTTTTAAGGCTGTATCTGTTTTATTGTTAAATCCACCCGATGTCTATCCCGATCGCAAGCATACACTGGTCAGAATTCGGGAAACACTTTATTCCGTTCCCCGCTTGCCGGCCCTACTGTTTGCTTTGATTGAGCCTTCTGATCCTCTCCACCACCGGCGGATGAGAGTAATAAAATTTGGCGTAGAGCGGATGTGGGTGAAGGTTGGACAGATTTTCGCGGGACAGCTTGACGAGCGCTGACGCCATTGCCTGAGGCCGGCCGGTAAGATCGGACGCGAACCGGTCCGCTTCCCGCTCATCCCTCCTCGACAAAAAACTGAAGAGCGGTGTGAACGGGAACATCACCAGAGAGCCGAGGAAACCTACAAGCACGACCCTGGCATAAAAAGAGACCTGTCCCAGGCCGAACAGCCCGGGGAGCCCTTCCCATTGCAGAACGCGAAAGGCCAGAAAGAACCCGGCGAAGGCCACCGCTTCGGTCATGAGGAGTCTCTTGATCACGTGGTGCTTTTTCCAGTGCCCGACCTCGTGAGCAAGGACCGCGAGGATCTCGTCATGGGTCATCTGTGCGATCAGGGTGTCAAAAAGGACGATCCTTTTCACCCTGCCGATGCCCGTGAAATACGCGTTGGAGTGCCTGCTCCGGCGGGAGGCATCCACCTGGAACACGCGGCTCACCTTGAGCCCGGCCCGCTCCATGAGCGAGCGGATCTTGGCTTCGAGGCCTTCGGTCTTGACCGGCTCGAATTTGAAAAACAGCGGCTCGATCACGTACGGCGAAATATACATCACGAACAGGCTGAAAACCGCAAAAAAGACCCATACCTCCAGCCACCACCACGCGGGGCTCGATCGGACCAGGAAAAGGGCCGTTGCGATGACCACCGTCCCGAGAATCGCCGAGATGATCGCCGACTTTACCAGGTCGGTGAACCAGAGCCGCAGGGTCATGGTGTTGAAACCAAACCGGTTCTCGATCTTAAAATTTTTGTACAAACTGAACGGGATCCCGATCACCGTCTCGGCGAAGACAAGGACAAGGAAAAAAAGAACGCCGCCCCGGATAAACGAGCCGCTCAGGGGAGCGATCCAGCGGTCGTAAGAACCGATCAGGCCGCCGAAAAGAAGGAGAATGAGGACCGCGTTGTCGATAATTGATTCGATCGTTCCTACCCGGCTGGTTTCGAGCGTGTAATCGGACATTTTGTGCAGGAGGGCGGGGTCCACCACACCGTGAAATTCGGGAGGAACAACACCGGCGTTGGCTTTCAGGTGTGCGAGGTTCAGATATTTGAGCCAGTAACCAACCGAGATAATGAGGAGGTAAATGATAAAAAGGGCGAAGGTCATGCAAACGATAATACTTGGATTCTCCGGCTACGTCAAGATAAGATGAGAGTGGGGCTTTCAAAAAATATCAATAAAGCAAAAAATGTCATTCTGAACCCTTCGCCGGTCATTCTGAGCGGAGCGAAGAATCTCGCTTTCCCATCTCAGGGTAAACTCCGGGAAGAATCTTACAAATTCATTATGATACGAGACCCTTCGCTTCGCTCAGGGAGACAAAAAAGCAGATTTCTCGAAAGCATAACCTTGCTCTTTCGACGACCTATCAATACAGGCGAGTCCCCATAAAAGGGAAAAGGCGTCCCGATGTTTTGCTGGTCACCAACCGAACGGGAGTCAGGTCATCGGGACGCCTTAGGGGCTTGCGCTGTTGAATTTCGGAGACGTGGCCCGGAAGTTTACTCGCAATAGTCTGAGCGGGAAGCATCTCGTTGGCGGACTCTGGATGCGGCAATGGCTGCTGCTTCAGCTTAAAGAGGGTATGAGAGACCGCAATGTTGATCCTGCTTCCGCATTATTGAACAGCGCGAGCCTTCGTTTTAATCATAACAGTGAACATGCGGATGTCAATAGATCTAAAGTTGTATTTTGTGAAGGCACAATAAGTTTAATACATTCGTAGCAAAGTGAATAAAACCAAAGGCAGGCCATGGTTTTCTGACAATTCCCTCAGGTCTATGAAACCCTCGAGAGAAGCGCAATGGCTTTCGTCCTGCTCTTTACCTTGAGCTTCCGGTAAATACGGTAGAGATGGGTCTTTACCGTCCTCTCGCTGATGCTGCTTCTGTCGGCGATCTCCCTGTTCGTGGCGCCCTGGAGCACCAGCGTGAGCATCTCCATCTCCCTGCCCGTCAGGGGCGCAAGCCCCGGGATACGGGATTGAAGCGTCTCCGGCAGGAGCATCGGTTTGGATATGGCTTTCTCCAGAATCCTGCGCTCTGTCCATATCTCTCCTGCATGCACGGCCTGCACCGCCTTGGCAATGATAGCCGGCGAATCGCTGATCCTTATATACCCCCTGATCCCTGTCTTGAGATCGGAGATGACATCTTCATCAGGCAGGGAATCCTTGAGCAGAAGCATGACCCTTGCCTTCGGTGTCTTTGCCTGTATCGAATGGATAAACCGCAAAAGCGTGCGTTGCTTCAGCACCTCGGGAGTCATGATGATGATATCAGGCTCCATCATCAGCTGCTTTATTGCGGTCTCCCGTGTGGACACAGCCGACACAATCTCAAAATTTTCCTGCTTCTTGAGAACAGCTGACAAGTTCTCTATCTCACTTGCATTGCTGTGGACTATCATTATACGAATAGTATTCACGGCATTGTCCCCCCATAAAGGTTGTGAATGATCTGACTGCCCGGCTGATATTTAACGCTTGTTAATATTTTAGAATTATAGTACTGAGTTGTCAAGTTCATTTACAACAATAGTATGACTATGCAACAATAGTATTACTAAATTCTAATAAAAAAACAAATATTCTGCTATTTTTTATGGCCAAAAGAAGGTCTACATAAGGCGTACTTTGAATTCATTGAGCATTTCGCTCAGGAGAACAAGGGGAAGACCAACGACGTTAAAATAGCAGCCGTCGATCCTTTCCACCAGGAGAGAACCTTTCCCTTGTATCCCGTAGGCTCCGGCCTTGTCGAGCGGTTCCCCCCCCTTCACATAAGAAGCTATCTGTTCCCGTGACAGGCTGCGGAACCATACTTTGGTCCTTGCCGTGCGTGTCAGCATTTTTCCCGTACCAGCATCCATGACCGCAAGACCTGTGATCACCCGGTGCATTTTCCCCGAAAGCATGCCGAGCATTCGCTCTGCATCTGCAGCATCCGCGGGCTTCCCAAGGATCACGCTGTCTATAGCAACAACGGTATCTGCGGCAATAATGATGCCCGACGAGAACTTCTTCGCAGCTGCGTGCGCCTTTTCTGCCGCCACCCGCGCGGCATATGTTTCAGGCCGCTCGCCGTCCAGAACGCGCTCATCCACAGGGGCCGGGGCTGCCTTGAAAGAAAGCCCGACCTGCCGCAAGAGTTCCCTGCGCCTCGGGGAAGCCGAGGCAAGAATGATCAATTTATTCATTGTATTTGCGGCCACTCTCCCTGGGCCAGTAAAAAAGAAGTCCGGAAACGCGCCGAACGCTATCTGCTGCTTTTTGGAAGACTGAGATTCTTCGCGGAGTTTATCCTGAGCGGAAAAAACGAGATTCATCGCTACGCTCAGAATGACTCGCGATGGGCTTAGAATGACATTTCTTGAACAGATCCTATTTTTGGAGTTCGATCCTGCCGTCATGCATCATCAGCACCCGGTCGGCAATCCTCGCGGCCTGGTCCCGGTCATGAGTGGTGATGATGATGGTCGTCCTGGCCTCTCTTTTGAGGTTCAGAATGATGCCTTCGACGATCCCGGCGTTCTCCTCATCTATGGAGGCAGTAGGCTCGTCGAGAAAGAGTATTTCCGGTTCTATGACCATGGCCCGCGCGATGCCGAGCCTCTGCGTCTCGCCGCTCGAAAGCGTGAGTGCGTTCTGGTCTTTTTTGTGCGCCAGGCCCACTGCCTCGAGCATCCTGTCTACCTGCTCCGCGATCCTCTCGTGGTTCATCTTCCGGATCTGCAACCCGTACGCGACGTTCTTGAAAACCGAGGCGTTGAACGCGCCGACCCGGGGAAGGACAATCGTTATTTTGCGCATAAGCTCGATGTTCTTTTCAAGACGGTCCCGGCCTGAATAGAACTCGACCCCTCCGCCGTCGGGGTCCTCAAGAAGCGCGCATATCCTGAGAAAGGTGGACTTGCCGCAGCCGTTCGGCCCCATGAGCGCGTACGTCCCGATCTCGTCAAAGGAGAACGAACAGTCTTGCAGCACGGGTTTGGCGTTGTAACCCTTTGCGATCTGCGCGGCGACGAGCTTTATCATCTTCCCGCCTCCATCATGCCCTTTCGCTGGACGATATGAAGAATGGCATTGATGACCAGCGAGATGACGAGGAGAATGACGCCGAGCGCGAGAGCAAGCTCGAAGTTCCCCTTGTCCGTCTCAAGGGCGATGGTCGTGGTCATGACCCGCGTGTAGCCCGCGATGTTCCCGCCGACGATAAGGATCGCGCCAACCTCGGCCATGACCCTGCCGAAGGCCGTAATGATTGCCGACAGGATCCCGTACCGTGCTTCCCTGATGACCTTGATCGTCACCTGACAGGGCGTGGCGCCGAGCGTCGCCGCGGCCTGCCGGATGATCGGATCAACGTGAACGACCGCCGAATGGCAGAGCGCGGCGACGATGGGGAACGCAAGGACGGTCTGGGCGATGATCATCGCCGAAGGCGTGTAAAGGAGGCCCATGAAACCCAGGGGACCGCTTCTTGAGAGCAGCAGATAGACAAAAAGCCCGACCACGACCGGCGGAAGTCCCATGAACGTATTCATGGCGCTGATAAAGATGCTTTTACCGCGAAATCTTTTCAGACCGATGACAGCGCCAAGGGGAAGACCGAGTATTGTCGCCGCGGCCAGCGCCGTACCCGACACCATGAGGGACAGGAGTATGATGTTCCACAGCTCGGGGTTGAGATGGAGGATGAGGAAGAACGCGCTTTTGAAACCGTCGATAAGTAGATTCATCAGCTACAATATGGTGCTTGATCCGTCATGTTTGAAGTCAAACATCCTGCATCGTGCATCCGGCATCATGCATCGATCTTGTCTCTACTTCGCATTCGGCACAAAGAGCCGGTTCCCGTTCTTGTCCCTGAACGACGCGATGGCCGCCTGCCCCTCCTGGGAAAGAAGCCAGTTCACGAATTCCATGGCCTCTTTCCGTTTCACGGTCTTGAACTTCTCGGGGTTCACGGCCATGACGCCATACTGGTTAAATAATGTCGGATCACCCTCAAGGACAATGGCCATGTCCAGTTTATCTTTGTCTTTGGTGGCAAGCCAGGTGCCGCGGTCCGTGAGGGTGTATGCCCGCTTCTCGTCGGCTATCCTCTGCGTCTTTTCCATCCCCTGCCCGACCTCAAGGTACCATTTCTGACCGACAGGCTCTCTACCCGCCTTTTTCCAAAGGGAAAGCTCCCTGGTATGAGTGCCGGACTTGTCTCCTCGGGAGACGAACAGGGACCCGGATTCCGCGATCTTCTTCAAGGCATCAGCCGCTGACTTCATGCCTTTTACTTTGGCAGGGTCATTCGACGGGCCGATAAGGACGAAATCATTATACATCACGTCGTGACGGTTGATGAAAAAACCTTCCTCGACCGCCTTGAGCTCCTGCTCCTTCGCGTGCACGAAAACCACATCAGCGTCGCCGCGCTTGCCGATCTCGATCGCCGCGCCGGTGCCGACAGCCACGACATCGACCTTGATCCCGGTCTTCTTCTCGAAGAGCGGCAGGATAAAGTCGAACAGACCCGAGTTCTGCGTGCTCGTCGTCGAGGCGCAGCGGATTCGGGTACTATCGGCTGATGACAGCGGCACCAGGGATAACAACATTAGCACGGACAGCAGCACGGCCTTCAAAAGTCTCATGATTCCCGTCTTTTTTCTGACCCGAACGGGTTGCGTTTCGTTGTATGCGAAATAAAATGATCCGGAGGTGGCTCTTGCGCTATCCCCTGAATTCTATCCTTGCCGTGGTCCGATCGTCCGACGACAGGCGAAACACGCCGTTGAGATCGTCCTGCACCAGGTTTGAAACGAGCTGAAGCCCAAGGCATTTATACATCTCGATGCAAAAACCATCAGGAAGCCCCTTCCCGTTGTCCGCAAAATCAAGACTGATATGGTTGTCCTTTGATGTCGTAAGGGTCACCATGATATTTCCCGACAGGGAGTTTTCAAATCCGTGTTTAATGCTGTTCGTCGTCAGCTCGTTTATGATAAGGGCGACGGCCGTCGCTTTCTGCGACGATATTTTCACATCCTCCCCGTGTATCTCGTACACTACCTTCTTCTGAGCGCCGTTCGAAAGCTGTATCACCATCTCCATCACCCTGCGGATCATCTGGATGAGACTGACGAACTTTACGTCTTCCTGCGACAAAAGCTGATGGACCAGGGAGATGCTCCGTATCCTCGTGAGGTTGTCGAGGATAAGGTTCGTGGTGGCCGGATCGTTGGTCTGCTGGAGCTGCATGGAACACAGACCGGCGATGGCCTGCAGGTTGTTCTTGATGCGGTGGTGGGACTCTTTCAACAGCGTGGTGATCTGCTGGTTGCGTTTTTCCATCTGATAATAGAGGTCCGCGTTCTCGATGGCGGACGCTGCAAGGGCCGCCGCGTTCGTCAGGAGCATGGCCTCATCATCGGTCAGATAATGCACCCTGTCCAGGCCGAGACAGAGGAAGCCGTGGATCTGGTTTTTCGTAACAAGCGCCATCCCGATCCGCGTCGTGGGGCTCGTGACCACTTCATCGAAACAGCTCCGAGCCTGGACCATCTTCGGTTTTTTATGGTCACCGAACGGGTCTTGAGAGGCCCACTCGACCTGCCGGTAGCATGTCTGTTCAGAGGCTCCCTCGGTCGGCGGATACGAATGAAAAACGACAAGTTTCGGGTCTTCGAGAAGCACATTCTTGCACAGGCTGTCGCCCAGGGACATTACGTCCGGCTCCTTCATGCCGGGGACAAAACCCGTTGAAGCGGCGACCTTCAGGGTCACGTGCGACATGACCGAGCACTGCAAACATTCCGGGAGTTTTTCCGAGAGAGTAGACGCCTCCGTCTGGAGCGGGGAGCCGAGCGTGTGGCCGAAAGACCAGCACCGCACGTCCGTGCTCATATATGCCGGACAGGAGGTCTTCATGCAATCGAGCTCCTGCCAGCACTTCCGGAGCCTGTCCTGGTCCACAAGCCAGAGCACGCCGCTCCTCGCCTCGACGATCGGCATGAGGATAGTGAGGATCTGCGTAAGCAGGGGCTTGAGCTGCATCGTGGTCGTAATGGTCTTGGATATTGCAAACAGGGTCTGCAGGTTCTGGCGCTGGGACGTGATCTTTTCCATAAGGTTCCTGGAAAGGAGCGACTCCTTCCTCGCCCGATGGATGATGAGCAGCATTGCGGAACCGACAAGACCGGCGAGGATGCTCAAGAGCAGGTCGATCGAGATGCGGACCTTCAGGTCTTCGGCCACCGTCGGCGGAAAAAGGAGAAAGAACGAGACGGCGACGACAACAACGATCGCCAGGAACGCGAGCTTGATGGGAAGAGGAATGAACGCTCCCCCGCGGAATTCTTTCCATGAAATGATGCGCATGATACAACCTTTAAGAACTATGATACGAGCGGTTCAGCGGCCCTGCATTGGCGATAAAACGGATTAGCGGTTGTCCATCTGAAAGTGACAGGATTGTTATGCGATTGGGAAGCGTCAGACGACGCGCGTTCGCCGCACGCATCAATCCGGGCACCCCTCGGCACCGCACCGGAGAGCGCGCTCGTTGAGGGCTATGAGTGAATGTCTCCGTGCGGGGAGCACCTGCTTGAGCGCTGTAAGCACCGACTCAAGGGCCACAACGCCGGTCTTTTTCAGATAGGCCCCGAGCATCACCATGTTCGCTATGCGAATATCACCGAGATCCTCGGCGATCTGGTTTGCTTTAATATCGATCCTCGTGATGTCCGTGCGCGTCGGACGCTCCTGAACAAGCGATGTATTGAGAAAAAGGCTGCCTGCCGGCTTGATCCTCTGCTCAAACTTTTTGAACGACGCCTCATTGAAGATCAGCATTGCCGACGGGTTCTGCACCACCGGCGAGCCTATTTCATCGCTCGAGATAATAACGGTGCAGTTTGCCGTACCTCCGCGCACCTCCGCCCCATAGGACGGAAACCAGGTAACATGCTTGCCGTCAAGCATGCCGGCATAGGCGAGAAGCTTTCCCGCGAGCAGCACCCCCTGGCCCCCGAAACCTGCGATCATGACATCCTGGTACATCTATCCCTCCGGCACATTACGGCGAATGATGAATTCTTAGTTTTTAGTTCTGTCTTCTGTCTTCTGACTTCTGACTTCTGACTCCTGACTCTTGACTTCTGACTTCTGGCTTGTGTCCTTATACACTCCGAGCGGATAATACTGCATCATCCGGTTCCTGACCCAGTCGAGGGCCTGGACCGGCGTCATGCACCAGTCCGTGGGGCACATGGAAAGCGCCTCAACAAGAGAAAATCCCGTGCCGTCGATCTGGTTTTTAAAGGCCTTCTGAATGGCTTTTTTGGCGGCAATAACGTTCTTCGGGCTGTCGAGCGAGACGCGCTCGATATACGCAGGCCCGTCGAGGGTCGCGAGCATCTCGCACACCTTGAGCGGATGTCCGGCCTCCTTCACCGTTCTGCCGGACGGCGTAGTCGTCGTTTTCTGACCAACAAGCGTGGTCGGGGCCATCTGGCCGCCGGTCATGCCATAGTTTCCATTGTTCACGAATATGACCGTGATGTTCTCCCCCCGCGCCGCGGCATGGATGATCTCCGCTGTCCCGATGGCCGCCAGATCACCGTCTCCCTGGTAGCTGAAGATAACGGACTCGGGCCGTGACCTCTTCATGCCGGTTGCCACGGCGGGCGGCCTGCCGTGGGGGACCTCGATCATATCAATGTCGAGGTAGTCATAGGCGAAAACCGCGCAGCCGACCGGCGCGATGCCGATCGTGCGGTCCCGGATGTCAAAGCGGTCGATGGTCTCGGCAATGATCCTGTGCAGGACGCCGTGGCTGCACCCGGGGCAGTAGCGGAACGGCTTGTCCTTCAGACAGGCGGACCGCCCAAAAACTTTTTTCATGTGAACATATCCTCCCGACCCAAATGCATACATTACCCGATCTCGTCAGGAATGTCTGTTTTTCAGTCCCGAAAAATCCCTTGACAATCATCCTGTCTCTCTGTTATGTTAACCAACCATTGAACGTCCGGCATGCCGAGGTAGCTCAGTTGGTAGAGCAGAGGCCTGAAAAGCCTCGTGTCCGCAGTTCGATTCTGCGCCTCGGCACCAATAAACCAACGTATAACTGACAACTGATAACCTGCAACAGACCAGCCTCCTCTCTCCTGACTCCTGACTACGAACCTTCATTCCTTATCAAACAGCCCCAGTTGCGCCATCTTGTCCCAGGGAAACGCCACCGGATACTCGCCGTCAAAACAGGCGGCGCAGTAGTGCATCGGATAGGGCAC
>DATDRO010000237.1:0-18808 GCA_035291685.1 Nitrospirota bacterium
TCGAGCTCGGCAAGAAGCTCGTAAGCCTCATCCTTGAAAGTCTCTCTGAGCTTTGCAATGATATGCTCCGGCGATTCATCTTCAAGCGGTTCTCTGATCTCATCCATGATGCTCCCCCGTCACGCTTTATTTGCCTACCCAGAGACAACCCTTCTCGCGGTCCAGACTGCATCCTGTAAAACGCAGATACCCGGCTGCTTCCACCGTCTGCTTGAATTTTTCCGGGCGGGCGCCGACAACGGTAAAACACTTCTTCAGTGTCACAGCCGTCCGGTGGGCCGAACAGAGCAGCTGAAGGCACGCCAGATCCGCTTTAGCCACCTCTCCCAGCTTTACCTCAACACGGTCCGAGTCGACCAGTGCCTTTATAAGGGCCAATCTCATTTCTCCCGCATGCTCCACGGTCAGATCACCATCAAAGGTCAGAATTCCTTTATCGCCTGATTGTTTAAATTTGGATTTCATCACAGCCTTTGCCCCCTTCATTCATCGCGCCCTCGCCTCGATACTGTGTCGTTGAACTAGCGCTATAAAAAACTGCATCTATCCCCTGCTTAAGCCCCTGAACAAACATTTTTTAGCGCAAATGTATTTTTTGCAATACTAATGCCATTATGGTTAGTTTATGCAACTGAATACAACCATATGTAAATTAATAGATTATATCTGTTCGTAATTAAAATATTGCAACTTTATGTGCCCAAAATCACTACACTGACTGTATTTGGACAGTCAAATTCTGACAACCTTGCTTTTAGAGATTAAAGATGTTAATGTTCACAAGTACCTGGCGACAGGAAACCTATGGTCTCTTCAAAAAAAAATATAAAATCATATAACCTCGATGAGCTTACGACTCGAATCGTTGATCTATGGCTCAAAAAATATCGCGCGGGCCAGGTGTTTGAATGGATATATAAAAATCATGCCTCGTCTTTTGAGGAGATGACAAACATTGCGAAATCCGAGCGCGCTCTTCTGGCAAACAGCTTTCATCTGTCTTGCCTTAAGATTATTCGGACAGAGACATCAAAGGACGGCACGAAAAAATTTCTCTTTGAGCTTCACGACGGGCACACCATAGAGAGCGTGCTTATCCCCGATGAGGACCGGCTCACCCTCTGCATCTCGTCCCAGGTGGGCTGTCAGCAGGCCTGCCGGTTCTGTCTCACCGCGGAGGGCGGCTTTACAAGAAACCTGCGTTCCTGGGAGATTGCCGATCAGGTCCTTGCGGTATCGCGCCTTCTGAAGGAAGAAGGAGAACGGGGCATCACGAACATCGTGCTCATGGGCATGGGAGAGCCGCTGGCCAACTTCGATGAAGTGATCAGGGCACTCCGGGTCATTACCTCCGGCCGAGGGCTGGACTTCTCGACCCGGCGGGTAACGCTCTCCACGGCGGGGCTGGTGCCGTTCATCGATGCGCTGGGAAAATCAGGCGTGAAAGTCAACCTCGCGGTCTCGCTCAACGCATCGACCGATGAGGTTCGTGACCGCGTGATGCCGGTGAACAAACGCTGGCCGCTCAGGGAGCTGCTCGCTGCGTGCAGGCGTTTTCCGCTTGAACCGAGGCGGCGGATCACTTTTGAATATGTGATGTTAAAAGGCGTGAACGATTCTGCGGAAGATGCTCTGCGGCTTGCCAAGCTGCTCAAGGGGATCAGATGCAAGGTGAACCTCATTCCCTTCAATCCTTTCCCGGGGAGCGCGTTCGAAAGGCCCGAAGATGCAGCGGTTCGGCGGTTTCAGAAAATCCTGCTGGATCACCGCTACATCGTACCGGTGCGCGAGTCGCGCGGGAGGGACATTTCTGCTGCCTGCGGACAGCTCAGGGAGAGAGAAGCTCACGGGAAAGAAACGAGGGACGAGGAACGAACGGCGAACGACGAGGGACGAGGGACGAAGGACGAAGAATAAGAAACGAGAAAAAGAGAAGCGGTCCTTCTTCGCTTCTTTTCAGCTTTTATTTCCCAGGATTTCATTGACGACGGTCAAGAGATCTGCCGTCTGGATGGGCTTGGCGATATACGCGTTGGCGCCGAGCGCGAGACCGCGTTTGCGGTCTTCTTCGGCCCCCTCGGTGGTGATGATGATGATGGGAATGGTCTTGTGTGCAGGGTCGTTGCGCACCATGGACACCAGCTTCAGGCCGTCCATGATAGGCATGTTGATGTCCGTGAGAATAACGTCGAACTTCTGGGCGGAGAGTTTCTTGAGTGCGTCGATGCCGTCGTTGGCTTCCACGATCTTGCTGCCCGGGATCCGCTTGAGCGCAAAGGAGATCAGCTGACGCATCGTCGGGGAATCTTCAACCACCAAGAAATTGTAATCGGGCATTTCTTATCCTCCGTTATTTCTCTTTCAGCAGATCGAGAAAGCTCTGGATCGTCGTAAGCTTGCGCTCGGATTGTGAGTAAAGCTTTGACGAAAAGATCGCCGTTGCGGCATGACCGGCAAGCATTGAGAACAGCTCATAGTCCACGTTTGAAAACGCCTGTTTTTGGACGAGCAGCTTGTAAATCGCTATCACGCCGATCACATGCTCTTTGATCTTGAGCGGGATGCAGACGAGCGGATGGGTATAGTCCACTCCCTTCAGACTGGTGGGGTCGCCTTCACGGTAGTATGCCTCGCCGCTTTTGGCGGCTTTTCCGATGATCCCTTCCCCCAGCTTGATGCTGGGCCTCGCCTCGGGCCCCATTCCTTCCTGGGCCACGATCGAAAGCTCGTTCGTTTTTTCATCGAGCATGGTGATAGAGAACTCTTCAGCCCCGATCAGATTCATAACGATCTCAAGGATGATCTTGAGCGATTCATTGAAATCCAGCGTCGAGTGGAGCTGGTAGCTCGCAACATAGAGATTCGCAAGGTTGTTGTTTTCCGATTCCACCTCTACGTAACGGTTCGCGAAATCCTTGTTCTCTTCTTCCACCTGGCGGAAGCGACCGAGGAGGCTCTTGTTCTCGTCCTCCAGGATCTTGATTCTCTCTTCGAGAGTATGAAGCTTGACATCGCCGTCCCGGCCGGAAAATTTAGTCAGCTCTTCAAGCTGGGCGACCTTGTACCTGAGCTTCTCATTTTCCTTGAGCAGCTCCTGGGTGAATTCCTCGCCTTTCTTGAAGACCTGGAGAAATTCCTCAACCTTTTTTGAAATTGAACTTGTTTCTTTGTCCATCCCGGCCTCCTCGGTGCAGTTATCAGGTGACGACAGACCGCCTCAAGTAAACCCCGAGAGAAAACGCTGTTCTCTGTCAGGGTGAAAAATACCACTGAAATATTGTACCAATTATAGTCGAGTCAGGCAAAATTATCAAGGCAATTTCTCAGGCCCGACCTCTTCCCGGTTTACACCGCTCCGCTATCTCTCCGGCCATCTTGTCGAGCGGCAATACCTTGTCCACCGCGCCTGCGCGGATGGCCTCCTGAGGCATTCCGAAGATGACGGCGCTCTCCTCGCTTTCCGCGAGACAGAACCCCCTTCTCTTCTTGATGGCAACCGCGCCGTCGACGCCGTCCCTTCCCATACCCGTGAGCACGACGCCTAACGCCGCTTGCCCGCATGCCTCGGCGACCGATATCATCATTTTATCGGCCGACGGCACATATTTATCGGACGGGCTCCGGGGGATGAGTTCGACCATGAGCCCCTCGCGGTCCCTCTTGACAACGAGGTGAGATCCTCCGGGTGTTATGAGCACCGTCCCGGGTTCCAGACGGTCCCCGGCGGCGGCCTCGCTCACCATGAGCGGCGAGAGCTTGTTGAGCCTCTCTGCAAAACTACGGGTAAAGCCGGGAGGCATGTGTTGAGCAATGACAATGCTTGCGCCGAACTCGGCCGGCAGGGAGGTAAGGATCGCCTGGATCGCGGGCGGCCCGCCGGTCGATGACGCGATCGCCACGACCTCGATGGGACCCCGTTCCAGGACCGCATCGTCCTCTTTCCGGGCCGCCGGCACCACTTTTTTTTCCATGAGGAGGTTCATCGTGGAGGCCACTTTGGACATCTCAAGATTGAGGATGGCCTGAACTTTTGATACAAGCTCATCCCTGACGCCCTCGAGACTCTTGGAAATACGCGCCTCGGGCTTGGCCAGAAAGTCCACTGCGCCGAGCTCCATGGCCCGAAAAACGCTGCGGCTGTCGGAGCGGGATGAAAGAATAAGCACGGGTGTGGGCCGTTCTTTCATGAGCCACCGCAGGAACGTAAAACCGTCCATGTTCGGCATCTCAAGATCGAGCGTGATCACGTCAGGCTGGAGACGGAGGGTCTTCGCAATGCCGTCAACGCCGTCGCTGGCAGAGCCGACAACCTCTATGCCGGTGTCGCTCTCAAGCATCTTGCTGATGAGCATGCGGTTATATGCCGAATCATCAATGACGAGCGCTTTCGCTTTTTTCATTTTTCCTTTCTCTCTAGTTCCTGCAAACGGCGTCCTATCCGGCCGTTCCCCTGAGCGGCTTCTGGTATACCATGTCATTCTTGAGCGTGCGGAGCACAAAGGCGTTCGATATATTAATGAGCGATTCCGAATGCCCGAGGAGGAGATAGCCCCCAGCCCGGAGCTTGTCGTAGTAACTTTCGATCACCTTTTTCTTTGCCTCGCGGTCAAAATAGATAATGACATTTCTGCAGAAGATGATGTCCATGTCCCGTATCAGGCTGGTCTTGAACGGGTCGAGAAGATTTACGTAGTTGAACGATACGAGCTCTCTGACCTTGTCGATGATCCGGAAATTGCCCTTTTCCTCTTCGAGGAAGTATTTTTTGGCCATCTCGGGGGGGGTGGCGCGGAGCGAACCGTTTTTATATACCCCCTTGCGGGCCGTGTGGAGCACGCGCTGGTTGATATCGCTGCCCATGATCTCGATCTGCCAGGTGCGCCACCAGTCGCCCGATTCAAGGAGCAGCATGGCGATGGTGTACGGTTCCTCGCCGGTGGAGCACCCCGCGCTCCATATCCTGAGCGTCTTGCGGCCTGCGAGGGTCGAGCGCAGTTCGGGCAGTATCTCCTGAGAAAAGGCGTTGAGTTGCGCGTTTTCCCGGAAGAAATAGGTCTCGTTCGTGGTGAGGTTGTCAACGAGGACGGCAAGTTCCTCCTCGTGTTTCCGGTCATAGCGGAGAAAGTGGTAATACTCTTCAAAGTTCTTGAGTTGATGCTGCTGAAGCCGACGACTGAGCCGGCGCTCCAGGAGGTACTTGGACCCGTCGTCGAAGTATATCCCGCAGTAGTCGTGGATCAGGTCCCGGAGAAGCCTGAAGACATCGTCCGGAAGGGGTACAAGCTGTTCTTCGAACATTTAACTCCTCAATGCCTCACGCGCCGCCTGGCGAACGATAGTGTCCGGATCTTCCTCGGCCATCTTTTCGAGTAGTGGTTCCGCAGAGGGATCCTTTTTTACCCTGAGTATTTCCACGGCTGTCTTTCTGACGCTCCAGTGCGGGTCCGACAGACGCGCGATCACGGTCCTTTGCACTTCAGGCCCGCTGTATGCTGACAGGGACGAGAGCACGGTCTTGCGGACCTCCGGGTCAGCATGTTCCGCAAGCGCCAGCAGGGGTTCGAGCGCGAGATCGATATGAAGTTTTCCGAGCACTTCCACCAGCGCCAGGAGAAAGATATCGGACGCCTTGCTCAGGTGTTCCACGAGGACCCTCCCGACCGCAGCTCCGCCGGTCCTCCCGAGCGCACGAGCGGCCGCAGCCCTCACCCAAAGGTCCTCATCCTCGAGCAACGGGATGAGGGTGTCCTGCACATGCGGCGCGTTCGTTTTGCCGAGAGCGTCAACGGCGAGCATCCTGACCTCGGGGTCGTCATCGGTAATGGCGAGCAGGAGGGGCCGGACGGCCTTGGCCTCGGGAAGACCGCCGAGCGCCTGCGCAACGGCCTTTCGTACCTCCGGCTCTTCGTCCTTGAGCGCAAAGACAAGCGCTTCCGCCGCTTTTTCCGTCGTGAATTTGCCGAGGAGAAGAGCGATATTTCTTCGCACCGGGGCGCTGCGCGTGGTGAAGTCCTTCACGAGGTTGTCGAGCACGGACTCGTCTCCGATATTCGCCAACGCGTGAATGGCGGATTCATGAACGCTCTCGTACTCGTCCTCCAGGAGGGCGAGGAGCGGTTTTACCGCGTTCCTGCTCCGCAGCAGCCCGAGCGCTTCCGCCGCGTTGCTTCTCACATGCCCATTCTCGTCGGCGAGCAGACCGATCAGCGGCGCTTCAGCTTCGCGGCTGCCTATTTCGCCAAGGACCCTTGCCACAACCCTTCTCACGAGGGCGTTGCCGTCCGTAAGGTGATCGATGAGGAGCTGTACCCTGCCGCCGTCTATGTTCCTGAGGGCTTGGGCCACGGGTTCTTCCAGCTCCTCCTCCCGGAGGAGCGAGAGCAGCTTCCGGATGGAGCGTTCACTGCCGGCCCACCCGAGAACGGAAACAGCGGCCTTCTGGAGCTCCCCTCCGCTTGTGATGAGAAGTTCCTCCAGAAAATCCACCGCCCTGTCGGAGATGTCTTTTTTTACCGTTTGAACGATTTTTTCTTTTTCGGCCCGTCCGCTTTTCCGGAAGATCGTCGCAAGCGCCACCACCGATACCTCCCGCACGATCCGCAGGGTGTCGGCGAGACCGGCGATGAGCGGGGCAAGGGTGTTTCTGTTGCCGATCTTTCCGAGCGATTCGAGCACCGGCTCCCTGAGACTGCTTCGACCGAGCGCCGAGAGAAGCGGCCCCAATGCGCGCTCATCGCCGATCTCGCCCAGTGCTTCCGCCGCGGCGTAGTCGAGCCAGCTCTGGTCGGAACGGGTCAGGCAGGAGATCAGGGCGTCAACGGCCCTTCGGTCCTTTATCTTGCCGAGCGCCTCTGCCGCCGCTACCCGGATGTTCTCATCCGGGTCATCCAGCAGGCCTATCAGGATCGGCACCGTGCGCGGGTCTTTCATGTCTCCGAGGATGTCCACGATAAACTTCCGCACATCCACGTCAGGCGTCTTAAGCTCTTTTAGGAGGGCGTCCACAGCTTCGGTGCCGATATGGATGAGGGCCTCAATGGCCGAATTTCGCGCGCCGGCGTTATCATGGGCGCCGAGCGTATGAATGAGGCCTTCGATCACGTCGCGGCCGCGCAGCGCCACGAGCGCTTCAACTGCGGTCTTTCTTACCCGCCAATCCGCATCACCGACTGCGAGCATGAGCAGCGGTATGGCCTTTCTGCCTGCGCGGCTCAGGTCAACCGCGGCCTCCCTGCGATCTTCGGCATCGCCGCTCTGGAGCTTTCTCCGCGAAAAATCAATATTGTCCATTCCCCGCCTCCGCCAGAGCCGCGCGTTCTTCATGGCTCAGGATTGTGGTTATGTCGAGGAGGATAATGAGCCGGCTGCCCACCTTCCCCATGCCGGTTATAAAATCCGCGTGCACCCCCCGGGCTGCTTCAGGTGCAGACTCAATATGTTTTTTGGGAATGGTGATCACTTCCTGCACGCTGTCCACGACAAGCCCGAGCAGCTGGCGGCCGGCGCCCCGGGAGGGGCCGACGGCGTTTCTTGTTATCATCATCCGCATTTTTTTCGGCTCATTTTTTATTTCGGACAGCTCGAAACGCTTTCTCATGTCAACGACCGGGATGATGGCCCCCCGCAGGTTAATGACGCCTTCTACAAACTGGGGCATGCGGGGGAGAGGCGTGATCTTGAGCGGCCGGAGGACCTCGGCTACGGAGCTGATGTCAAGACCGTATTCTTCCAGACCCACCTGAAACGAAACGATCTGGACCGCGTCCTCGATGACCGCAACCTTTTTCTCTTTACCCATTTTTGACCTCTCACGCTCCCCTGAAGGATGAAGGACGACCGCCTCGCCAGGACGATGGACGATTCGTCCCTCGCCCCCTGTCCCGCCATCGCCTATATCTTGAACTTTTCCACGCCTTGTTTGAGCGAATCAGACAGCGAGGCCATGATCTCGACCGTATCATTTAATCCCACAGCCAGGTTTGTATTAACTTTGGCGATGGACTTGATCCGGTCGATAGCCTTTACGATCAAGTCGCTTCCAGCCCTCACTTCACCGGCGGCCCGGTTCACCATGCCCACTTTTGAGTTGATCTCTTCGACCGCCGCGCTGATGCCTTTGCTGCCCTTTGCCTGTTCAATCGTGGCGGACTTCACAAACCGCGTGATTTCCCGCATCTTTTCCGCGGCCTTCGCAATTTGCTCGCTTCCGGATTTTTGTTCGTTCGTTGCCCTGGCGATCTGGTGGGTCATTTCATTGATCTTATCAACAGCCTCGCTTACCTGTTTTATCCCCCTGGCCTGCTCCGCCGATGCCCTGCTGATGCTTCTGCTCATATCGCACGACTGGCCCGCGCGTTCGAGAATTTTCCTGAGCGCTTCCCCGGCGTCCTGTGAAAGCCGCGTCCCCTCTCCAACGACGGCAAGTCCTCCCGTCATGGCCTCCGAAGCTTCTCGCGACTCCTCCTGCACCGCGGTGATAAGGTTTCCTATCTCCTGCGTTGAAGATGCGGTGCGGTTCGCCAGTTCCCGTATCTCCGCGGCAACTACGGCAAAGCCCTTCCCGTGTTCTCCCGCCTGTGCCGCGAGGATGGCGGCGTTCAAGGCGAGAAGGCCTGTCTGGTCCGTAATGTCCTCGATCACGGTCAGAATGCTGCCGATGCTCTCCGAGCGCTCGCGCAACCGGCCTATTACATCGGCTGTCTGCCGCGTGGCCGACGCGATCTTTTTCATGCCGTCGATCGTTTTTTCTATGGACCGCACGCCGAGCTGCTGGGCGTCCGCGGCGACAGCTTCCGCCAGAGAAGCGGACTGCTTTGCGTTGGACTCCACCTCGCGCACCGAGGCGCTGATCTCGTTTGCGGACGCCGCCGTCTCTTCGGCGGCGGACGACAAAACTTCCACATTTTCCGCGGTCTGTTTGACTGCCGCGGACATCTGGGCAATGGCAGTGGATGTCTCTTCGATCGAGGTCGCAAGGCCGGTCATGGTTCCGGCCACCTCGTCCACGGATGCGGCCATTTCAAGCACGGACGATGAAGTGTGCTCCGAACTCGCGTGAAGATTTTCAACGGTTCCGGCGATCTCCTTGAGGGCAAAATGCATTTCATTCACTGAAGAAGCGGCCTCCTCCACCGCTTCGGACTGCTCCCGGCTGCCGTTCGTTATTTTTTCCGAGATGTCCCTGACCTTGCCCGACATGGAGCCTACATGGATGGACGCATCCCGCACGCTCCCGATCATGCCTTTGAGCCCGACGATCATGCGGTTCAGACCCCTTCCGAGCATGCCGAACTCATCCGTGGATTGCACGCGCACGCTCTGCGTGAGGTCGCCGTCGGAAATATTCCAGGCGACCGCTTCCGCCTCGGCGGTCGGCGCAACGATCATTTTCCGCGCCATAACATACACTACTGCTGACAGCGCAAGCACGATCCCGACGCTCGTCCCGAGCAGGAGCGCAACGATGGTCCAGGCGTCTCTTTTTATTTTTGTCCTTGAAAAGCCCATGGTGACACTGCCGAGCTTTGTACCTTCGATGGTGATGTCCACCGGGACCTCGAGGGCGTTGAGTTTCTTCTTCACTTTTGCCGCGACCGCGGCCACGTCTTCGGACTTTTCAGCCGAGAGAACCGTCTTGATATCAGGATTCTCCCGGTTAAAGCTGGTAAAAGAGCTGCTCAAAACCGCGCCTGACGCGTCCTGGACATAGACATAGAGCGCTTCTTGAGACCGCGCGGCATCACTGACGATATTCTCAATCTTTAAGACGTCTTTCATAAGGATGGCGTCGGCCCCGACCGTGCCGATCAGCCGGCCCATCTCACGTCCGCGAGTTTCCAGCGCCCGGTATTGACCCGTCATGAGCATTCGGGCGACAAAGATCGTGCCCATGATCATGAGCAAAGAGATGACCACTGTCAGCGCGGCGACAAATTTCAATCCGATGCTGTTCCGTATTTTCTCTCTCAGAGCTTCTATCATGCCTGACCTCCGTGTACCGTCAATCAGAGCGTAAATTTTCCGAGGGCCGTCCGAAGCTCATCCGCCCGCTCCCGGAGCGCCTGCATCGCGATATCGATCTCGATCGACAGATCGACGCTTTCCACCGTGATCTTTTGAATGCTTGCGACGGCTGTGCTGATCTGGCCGGCGCCCTGCTTCTGCTCGGACGTGGAGCGGGCGATCTGTGCCGCCTGGGTCGTTACGGACTCCACGGCGCCGGTGATCTGCTTGCTGCCCATGGTCTGCTCGTTCGTTGCGTACTGCACGCGATGCGTGATCTCCCGCATCTTTTCCGCCGCTTTCGAGATTTGTTCGCTTCCCCGCCGCTGTTCCTGCATGGCCTGCGAAATATGCTCGATCTGGTTCGTAATGCCGACAACGGCCTCGGTGATCTGCGATAGTCCCCGGGCCTGTTCAGCGGTCGTTCTCTTGATGAGCTCGGCCGTTTTCGACGACTGTTGAGAGCTCTCCACCACCTGTCCCAGCACATCTCTGGTCACGCTCACCAGATCGGCCCCGTCCACGACGGCCTTGAGACCTTTTCCCATGGCCTGCACGGTCTCTTCCGTGTCTTTCTGCACCGCCGCGATCAAGCCCGCGATCTCCTGCGTGGACGCGGCGGTACGCTCCGCCAGCTCCTTGATCTCTTCGGCGATCACGGAAAATCCCTTTCCGTGTTCTCCCGCCTGGGACGCGAGGATGGCGGCATTGAGGGCGAGGAGTCCCGTCTGGTCCGTTACCTCATCGATCACCTTTAATATCTGGCCGATCGCCTGTGAGCGCTTCCCGAGGCGGTTGACCACGGTTGACGCGGCCTCAACCGTCGCCCTGATATTATCCATGCCTTTGATCGCCGCCTCTGCCGCCGCCACGCCCCGCTCCGAGGCCTCCCGGGAAACGCTTTCCGCCAGCCTGGCCGACTCTACGGCGCGCTGCTCCACTTCTTTCACGGAGGCGCTCATCTCGGTAAGTGAAGACGATGTTTCTTCCGCGGAAGAAGAAAGCGCCTCGGTATTTTCGGATACCTGCCGGACGGAGGCGAGCATCTGCTGTATGGACGAAGCCGTTTCCTCGGCTATCGCGGAAAGCCCGTTCGTACTCTTGGCAATTTCGCCTATCGAGGTCGCCATCTCGGCAACGGCGGATGATGCGTTGGTCGCGGAATTCGACATCACCTCGGCATTGTCCGCAACGCCGCGAATAGAAGCGACCATTTCCTCAACGGTCATCACTGTTTGTTCCGTGGCCTCCTGCTGGACCCGCGCCCCCCCGCTCATTTTATAGGTGGCGGCGCTGACGGAATTCACAGCCTCGCCCAAACCCGCCACGGTCTGGCGCAACTTGCCGAGCATATCCCGAAGGTTTGAGGACAGGGCATTAATGGCCGTCCCCAGGGCGGCTACCTCCGCCTGCCCCGAAACGGAAATTTTACCGGCCAGATCGCCGGTTGCCAGGCGGCCCGCTATCTGCGACATCTCGCTGATGGGTACGGTAATGCCCTTGCCCACAAACAGGTACACGAACACAATCGCCAGCACAAAGCTGACCAGTCCGACCGCCAAAGAGAGCAGGACGGGACCTCGGACCTGTCTGCTCACGGCGTCGGGATTAAGCCCGATCCTGAATACACCGATCTTCTTTTTCTCCGGGCTGAGGAGAGGGAAGACCTTTTCATAATGGCTGCCCTGCGCGTCGGCATAGCGTTGAACCATGGGCGAAGAGGCCTCGAACGCGCCCCTGGTCGCCTCGTCGGTCCGTACGGTGTTCTCGGCTTTTCTGTCGCTTGCGTAGAGCACCCTGCCGTCCATGTCCATTACCAGGGCGTATGAGATGTCCTTATCGCGGTCAGCAAGCTCGCTCAGCTTCTCTCCGATGCCGGCCAGCCCCGGTAAAGAGAGGCCGAAATCCAGCGCCTTGTCGATGTCTTTCTTGATCACTTCAGCCAGCGTCGTCGTCCTGGCCAGGAGCGCCTCACGGTACGTGGCCATCGCAAAATACATGTTGATATAGATATTGACCCCGAGCATCATGAGCAGAATGCCGGTAGTTGCAATGAGAGCTCGTGTTTTCAGGTTCATCTTCGATACACTGTTCATCTTATCACCTTTGTCGTGTTCAGTATCAGATTAAAGGGCGCTCCGGTCCCGAAGAGAGCGCTGTTCTCCAACGGCTGTCACTTCCCGGCGGCTTTCTCGATATCGAGCAGGATGTAGAGTTTATCATTTTTGCGCGCAATGCCCCGGAGGAACTCCGCGCCCGCGCCTTGTGAGACCGTATCAGGCGCAGGCCGGACATCCTCCGGCGGAAGTTTTACTACCCCGGTCACGCGGTCGACGATAAGCCCGGTTTCCTCCTCATCAATGCTCACGATGATGATCCTGTTCCTCCCGTCCCTGACGCCCGGCGGAAGACCAAGCCGCTTGCAGAGGTCGACGACCGGCAGGACCTTGCCCCGGAGCGAGACAACCCCGAGCACATAGTCCGGTGTATTCGGCACGGAGGTTATCTCCCACAGCTTGATCACTTCCCTTACCTGCTCCACCAGGAGAGCGTATTCTTCTTTGCCGAGAAGAAATGCGAGCAGTTCAATTTCCTGTACCGGGACCGGGCCGGCCTCGTCGCCGGGAACCGGTGGGGGCTGTCCCGAAGGCCCCGGGGCCGGAGATGCGGGAGGCTCCGGTGCGCTCGTTGTTACAGACGCCTCGGCATCTTTGCCGGCTTGTTCGGGGGAAGGAGACGGTTCCTTCTCCTGCGAAGACGGAGAGCCCTCTTTTGATTCAGGCGGCGCCTTCTTCCTGGCTTTTGCCCGCGCCGCCGCTTTTTTTCGTGCTGACAGAATGTCCATGTGTCGCTAAGCTCCAATGAAAAATGAAAAAGGCAAAAGGCAAAATGCAAAATTAATAATGATCATCAGCCTCACCGGGAGGTTTTCATTTTGACCTTTGCACTTTGCATTTTTCATTCTGCATTCGGGGCTATGCCCCGTCCCTCGCCACATCCTCGACAATATCGGCGCCGACCGCCTCAGCGCCCCTGCCGAAGCCTTCTATGAGCGCATTGCCGGCAAGGATATTGATGCGCCGGGGTATGCCGCCTGAATGTTCGAACAGAGCGCCCAGCGCCGCATCGTCAAAGAGCGGCGCGTCCCGTCCCGCGATCTTCAGCCGGTGCAGCACGTACCCCCGGGTCTCCTCCGCATTGAGAGCGCCAAGATGGTACTGCATTCCGATGCGCTGCCGAAGCGCCCGGTAAGGGCGGCGCTCAAGCCGTTCCTTCAGTTCGGTCTGGCCCATAAGCACGATCGCCAGAAGGTTGCGGTCGTCGAGCTGGAAGTTCGTAAGCAACCTCAGTTCTTCAAATGTCGCACGGCCGGGCATGAGCTGGGCCTCGTCGATGATAAGCACGGGCCTCCGGCCGGCCTCATAGAGCTCATAGAGCCGCGCATTGATCCCCTCGAGAATGTCGTGCCGGTAGCGGCCGCCCTCGCTTATGCCAAGTCGGAGCGCCACCGTCCTCAGAAGCTGCGACGGCGAGAGCCGGGGATTGATAATGAGCGCCGAGTGAAACCCTTCGTCCAAAGAGTCGATCAGCGCACGGGAGAGCGTCGTCTTGCCTGAACCGATCTCCCCGGTGAGGAGAACGAAGTCCTGCTCCTCTACCGCGTGTTGAAGCCTCGCGAGCGCCTCCGCGTGCTTGCCGCTCTGATAGAGAAAGCGCGGGTCAGGCGTTTTATTAAAAGGCTTCTCCCGCAGGCCGTAGAATTCTTCGTACATGGTATGGACCAAGGCAACCGCGTTGCCGTCCCTTCCAAACATTGACCTCACGTCTTTCTCGTATATTGTATAATAATAACGCCGACATGGTCGGCTCGCTCCATAACTATGCGCCCGCTTCCTGCGGCGCCTTCTTAAACGCGCCCTCGATAAGGGACTCAACATCCAGAACAAGCACAACGCCGCGCTGGTCTCCCAGCTCCGTGGCGCCGGCTATGCCCGGTGTTTCCGACAGCCTCTTCCCAAGCGGCTTGATGACGATCTCCTGCTGGTCCCTGAGGCCGTCGACCACGATCCCGAGCCTCCGTTCCGCCAGCCCCACCAGAATGACGTAGAACATGTTCTGCTTCTGCGCGGGGGGAAGGTTGAACGCCTGCGCAAGCCTGAGGAGAGGAACGGTATCTTCGCGGATGGCCATGACCTCGCGCGTCTCCACGGTCTCCATTTGAGCGGGTGTGGCCCGCAGGATCTCGAGGACGGAACTGAGCGGCACGGCAAATACCTTGCCGCCGGCCTCGATGACGAGCGCCTTGAGGATGGCGAGCGTGATGGGAATCGTCAAGATAAATGTCGCGCCGATTCCCGGTTCGGTCTCAATATCGATCATCCCCGAGAGTTTGGAGACGTTCCTTTTCACGACATCCATGCCGACTCCGCGCCCCGAGATCTCCGTCACCGCTGTGCTCGTGGTAAACCCGGGAAGGAATATGAGGTCCAGAATCTCCTTGCGGTCGCTCTCGGGATCGAGGCCGTGATTCTGTCCCACGAGCCCCTTTTCAACGGCCTTTGACAATATGGTGCGGGGGTCCATGCCTCCCCCATCGTCCTCGACGGAAATCATTACATGGTTGCCCTTCGGGGCCGCCGTAAGCTTCACGATCCCCTGCTCAGGCTTGCCCCGCTGTTTCCGCACCTCCGGGGGTTCTATGCCGTGGTCCACGGCGTTTCGGATGAGGTGCATGAGCGGATCGGCCAGATCTTCGATCATGAGCTTGTCGAGCTCGGTCTCTTCTCCCAGAAGCTGGACATCGATCTCTTTTCCCGCGTCCCGGGCATACTTCTTGACCGCCTGCGAGAGGCGCGCAAATATCTGTCCGAGAGGGACCATTCTCACGTCGAGGATCCCTTCCTGGAGATCATTCAGTTTTTTTTCGAGGTTCCGGTGCACCTTGCTGAGGTCGACGGCGAATCCGGTAAACCCCTGAACAGACCGTAAGTCCCGCGCCATCCGGGCGATTATGCTTTTGGTAAGGTGCAACTCGCCCACAAGATTCATGAGGCTGTCGAGCTTGTAAATGTCCACGCGCACCGTGTTGCTTGCGGATTTGAGCGTCGCCGCGGCCTCGGGCTTCGGCTCAACACACTTCACCCCCACGACATACGCCACCTTCACGATCTCGATCTTCCGGTCTTTGAGCAGGGGAGAGAGTGATTCCTCGTTTTCACTCGTGCCGAGCACAATGGTAAACCCGATGCCTGTTCCGGACTCGCCGCTGGTCGGCAGCGTGCAGATGATCTCGCCGAATTTTTTCAGGGTTTTATTGAGCTTCTTGATGCCTTTTTCAAAATCGTTCAGTTCGAAGGACGTTTTGATCGTGAAAAGGTTCCTGTGTTCCCGGATGTTCTCGTTGAGCCGGTGTTCTTCGTATTCGGTAAGGACCTGGAGAAGACCGCGGTCGAGATTGACCTGGTCGAGGAGCGAGCGGTTCGATGAAGCGGACGGCGTTGCTTTGAGAATTTCTTCGATGCGGTCCAGGGCGGCGGCGATGTCTCCCAGGGGCAGTTTCTTGCTTATCTGCTGGACCAGCTGACCTAACAAGGCGAGGGTCTCGAACAGGACATCGAGGACATCCCGGCCCAGCCCCAGCTTGCCGAGCCTGACCTCGTCCAGGAGAAACTCCATCTTGTGCGCGAGGTCAGCCGGCGCCTGATACCCGAACATGCCGGCAAGCCCCTTAAAGGTATGGATGGAGCGGAACAGGGCGTTGACGAGGTCGGGGTCCGTGCGGCCGGCGCCTTGCCCGCTCTCGATCGAGGCCAATGCCTGGTAGGCGGTCTCGAGAATATCTTCCGCCTCAGCGAGAAAATCTTTTAAGGGCCGATCTGTTTTCACTGATTAGTTTTACCGTTTTGTATCCGTGTCCGGCTTGCCATGGAGATTTTACTCAATTCGAGAAGCTGTACTCTCTCGCGGAGATAATTGCGGCATTCACGTCGCTTAAGGACCGCCCGCGAGCGCCTTTTTTACCATTGCCGTGAGGTCTTCCTTTTTGAACGGTTTCTCGATATACCCGAAAGCCCCAAGGGCTATTCCGCGCTTTTTGTCTTCGTCGGTCTTTTCAGTGCTTACGATAATGAGAGGAATGTCCCGGTACGCCGGGTTGGATTTTACGAAACCGATGAGCTCGAGGCCGTTGATATCAGGCATGTTGATATCAGTGATAATGAGATCGAAGCGGCGGGTCGGAAGGGTCTTAAGCGCTTCAAAGCCGTTTGCCGCTTCCACGGCAAAAAAACCGCCGGCCTCTTCTATGGCCACCCGTATCATCGAACGAATGGCCTTGGAGTCCTCAACGATAAGGACATTCTTCATTCTTTCTCCTTCTGGAGCTCGGTGAGCTTATTCTGGAGCAAGGCCTTTTCCAGCGCCATCCCCGCCTGATTCATGAATATCTCGAGCGTGTCCATGCCCCCGAGCGGTTTTCGCTCCGGCAGATTATCTCCGTAGACAATGAGCGCCACCTTTCCGTCCACGACAAGCGGGATGGCCATCACCGACTCGGGCATGTCGCCGCCGAGTTCGCTCGCCAGATAGGTGTTCGCCTCGTTGGCATCAATGGGACCGTGGTAGCCACGGCGGGTTTCAAGGACCGAGGAAAAAAGGGACGGTTTGTTCAGCGGTATCTTGATATTTCTGACGACCTGATCAGGGGAGGCGCCTTTAAGCTCGATGCCGAACTGCCCGAGGCCGCGCACTTCGTCTTTTTTTACCATGAAGAGGACGGCGCGGTTCACGAACTCGCTGGCGTACCTGAGGATCAGCAGCGTGACCTCAGAGGTCGCCGTCGGGAACCGCAGTTCGTCGAACATGGACTTGAGAATGGTGATCTCTTTGCGAGGGGTTTCTTTTTCTATTCGTTCGCGGAATTCTTCCCTGGCGGGCTCGTAGCTCTCGTGGTGGACCGGGGGCGCCGGTGCCGCGGCCTGCTTCGGCGTATCTTTCCGTTTTTCATCGAGTATCCTTGTTCCCTCCATGAGAAGATACTCGGCGTTCAGGCCGGATTTAAGGAGAAACTCCTGCGTGTTGATCTCGATCTTGTCCTTCGGCGCGGTCTCCCCGAGCTCAAAGTTGAAAAACCCCTCTTCCCACGACAAGAGGTCATAGATGATCTCTTCGATCTGCTTGCGGATCACCGTTTCCAGTGTCTGCGCGGGCACGGCGCCCATCTCTACGAGGATCATGCCGAGCGGTTTATCGGGCTCTTTCTTCTGCTGGGCGAGCGCCTGCGACAGGGCCGCTTCCTTGAGCATGCCCTGGGAGACGAGGATGTTGCCGAGAGAGTCGCGGATGCCGTCGTTCGCGGCCTGGATCACCTGACCGTCTTTAAAGACGACCATGCCAGTGCCCTTGCGACTGCGCACGATCAAGGTGCCGGTCTTTTTGCTGAGACTGATAATCTGGAAAATATCAGGTAGGGCGAGATCTTCCAGTCTGCCGACGAGGCTCATGCACGCTCCCCAAAAGATGTTTCCACCAAATTATAGCAAGTTAAGTAAAAAATGCAAGGTTTAATAAGAGGTTTGGGGACTCTATTCCTCGGTTCGCGCGCCGAACGTGCCGCTCCGAACGACCTACGTGCTCCGGTAGTTGGTGAACTGGAGTTCTATGGCGAAATCCTTCCCCTTGAGGAGCTGGATGACGGACTGGAGATCGTCCCTGTTCTTGCCCGACACACGAACCTGGTCCGCCTGGATGGATGCCTGGACCCTGATCTTCGAATCCTTGATCGCCTTCACCACCTCTTTGGCCTTGTCCTGGGGGATCCCCTGCTGGAGGGTCACCCGCTGGCGGACCGTACCGCCCAGGGCCTGTTCCAGTTTGCCGTAGGACAGGTTTTTGAGCGGAACCGCGCGCTTCACGAGCTTGGACTGCAGGATGTCGATCACGCTCTTGAGCTTGAACTCGTCGTCCGACACGATGATGAGCGCGTCCTTTTCCTGAGTGATGTCCGATTTGCTTCCCTTGAAGTCGAACCGCTGGCTGATCTCCTTCATGGCCTGGGTCACCGCATTGGTCACCTCGGCCATGTCGATCTTTGAAACAACATCAAATGAGTTCTCTGCTGCCATGATGTCCTCCTGGGTGAAGCAGAAGTCAGAAGACAGAAAAAAGTCGTATTGCGCCTCGTTCTCCTGACTCCTGAATTCTGACTCCTGCCTACTGCTGTTACTGTTCTATGATCTCCGTTCCCTCGGGAACCGAGAACTGGAATAACTTATCTTCAAGCTTCACATTTTCCTGAATATCCGTAAAATGAATCTCCGACGTATTTCCTGACTTGTCGAATATCCTTAACTGCGTGATGCGCCCGGCCTCGTCCACCTCTATCTTGAGCTTTTTCATCACTGCGCCGGGTTTTTTCGGCACGAGCTCAAGCAGGCGGGGGGCCTTCGGGTCAGGCTGAGACACCTCAAAATCATTGCGGATCGTGGCCGCGCCGAGGAGAAAGGCCACGGGGATGTTCGCGTGCTCAAAGTCCGAGAACGTCCGCTTGATGACCTGCTCGCTTTTCTTAGAGTAGAGCCAGGCTTCCCTGCCGTCGATCACGATGTTCTGGCCGTTCGTATAGTCGAGCCTGAGCCTGCCGGGCTTTTTTAAGTAAAGTTTTGCATCAAAGATCTGTGTTTTGCCGACAGCCTTGAGAAAATTCTTCTGCGACACCTTTGCCGTGAGGTCAATGAGCCGGCTGTAGTGGTTCTCGACGGAAAGAACGGCCTCGTCCTTTGTCGGGGCCTTCGGGCTTTCTTCTGCG
>DATDRO010000238.1:0-4434 GCA_035291685.1 Nitrospirota bacterium
GTATAGGCCACAAAATCGATCCGGTATTTTAGTTCCCTCTTCAGGGATCGAACAAGACGGCTCAATTCAAGGATTCCGGCCACTCCGCTGGCATTGTCATCCGCGCCGGGCTGATCACCCTGCACATCATAATGGGCGCCGACAATGATCCTTTCTCCCGCTTCCGGACCAAAGGAACAGATCACGTTCTTGTACTCTTTGCCGTCCTGAGTGAACCTCTGTATCTCGACGCGCCCTCCGGTTTTCCTGAATTCCTCATGGATATATTCGGCGCTTTTATCGAGAGAAACGACATTTTTTGCATTGCGGGGCGGAACCATCTCAGTAAGCGTTTTCACATCCCGCTGCAAACGCTCTTTTTCCACCGGTATATTCATCGGCCTGGCGGAATTATCAGCATAAACACGATGAATCGACGGAAGCAATAGCAGGGCAATGACCAGGATGCAAACAGATTTAATAAAGGCGCAAGAAAATTGTTTCATTGCCATCCTTTCAACTGTTTATCAAGCCAGGACCGCAGGCTGGGTTACGCTTTTCAACCCAATCCGCCCTGCTACCCCTTCCATGCTATAAAATCTATCTCTATTGATACATCCTTCGGAAGCCGGGAGACCTCAACGGCTGCGCGGGCGGGAGGCTCAGAGGGAAAATAGCTGCCGAAGACTTCGTTCACAGCAGCGAAATCCGACATGTTTTTGAGATAGACAGTTGACTTGACGACGTCTGACATCTTACAGCCGGCGGCGGCGAGGATCTTCTTAGAATTCTCCATCACAAGCTGCGTTTGCTCTTTTATATCCGCCTGGACAACGCTGCCGGTTTTGGGATCGATCGGTATCTGGCCCGAGACGAAAACGAATCCGCCGGCTTCTACAGCCTGAGAATACGGGCCGATGGCTTGTGGAGCTGCATCCGTTCTGATTATCTTCTTGGAAGACATCGATGTATCTCCTCGCTGATAACGAAATGTGTTACCCTTGTGTGTAAAATTCCAAATCACAAATCTCAAATAAGCACCAATGATCAAACTGCAATATCCAATCAGCTTTGGGTTATTAAATTTGGTTATTGGAATTTATTTGTTATTTGGTGCTTGAAAATTGGTGCTTGTCTATTCCTACCCCGTCTTCACCCTCTTTACTTCCAGCACGCCTTTCAACCCTTCGATATTCTTGATGACCTTGTTCAGATGGTCCACATCCTTGACATCCAGCGTAAAGTTGAGCTCGCCGTGTTTGTCGGTGACCATCGCTTCCGCGTGGGTGATATTCGCCTCGGCCGCGCTGATGGTCGACGACACGCTCCCGAGCATTCCCGGCTTTTCCTGCGTCCTGACCGAGATCCTCACCATGTGGGCGCTGGGCTGAAAATCTCCCCAGGAAACGTCCACGAGCCGTTCTTTATCAAAGGAGAGTTCCGCCACGTTCGGACAGTCCGCCGTATGGATGGAGACCCCCCTGCCCCGTGTGATGAATCCCATCACTTTATCTCCCGGGACCGGGTTGCAGCATTTGGACAAATGGACGAGCATATTGTCCACGCCGCTGATCTTCATGCCTCCGCCCGCCGGTTTAGCCGGTTTTCTGAAAAGTTTTTTGAGGACGGGTTCTTCATGCGGTTTGCCGGGCGCGAGCTTGTTCGCCACGAGGTGGGCCGATACCTTGCCGTAGCCGATCGCCGCGAGCAGATCATCGATGGTGTTATGGGACAGCTCCTGGGCGATGCGGGGGAGATCATCCGCTTTCATGACCTTGGCGGGGCTGAGATCGTGCTTGCGGAGCTCTTTCTCAAGGAGCTCGCGGCCGAGGATCGTGCTCTTTCTCCTCTCATCGGCCTTGAGCCACGCCTTGATCCTCGTGCGGGCCTTCGAGGTCTTCGCGAACTTGAGCCAGTCCCTGCTCGGGATATGGCCCGTCTGGGTAATGATCTCAAGGCGGTCCCCGTTCTGGAGCTGGTACTTGAGCGGCACGATCTTGCCGTTGATCTTGGCGCCCACGCACTGGTGGCCGATGTCCGTATGCACGCTGTAGGCGAAGTCCACCGGAGTCGAGCCCAGCGGCAGCTCCTTCACGTCCCCCTTCGGGGTGAAGACGTACACCAGGTCCGGGAACAGGTCTCCCTTGACGTTCTCCATGAACTCCTTGGCGTCCGGGACGTCCTTCTGCCACTCAAGGAGCTGCCGCAGCCACGCGAACTGCTTCTCATCGCGCTGGCTCAGGGCCGACCGTTCCTTGTACCGCCAGTGGGCCGCGATGCCTTCTTCCGCGAGCCGGTGCATGTCTTCGGTGCGTATCTGGAACTCCACGCGCTCCCCTTTGGGACCGATGACCGTGGTATGGAGTGACTGATAGAGATTGGACTTGGGCACGCCGATGAAGTCCTTGAACCTTCCGGCCACCGGTGTCCAGAGCGAGTGGATGAGGCCGAGTATGGCGTAACAGTCCACCTTGGTGTCCGTGATGATCCTGATGGCGATCAGATCATACACGTCGTCGAAGGAAATGCCCTGCTTTTGCATTTTCTGATAGATGCCGTAGAAATGCTTCGGCCTGCCCGTCACTTCGCCTTTGAACCCGTGCTCAGCAAGCCGGCGCCTGACGATCTCGATGAGCTCATCTATGTACGCCTGGCGCTCGACCCGCTTCTGGGCCACCCGCGCGGAGATGTCCTTATACGCCTCGGGGTTCAGGTACATGAACGACAGGTCTTCAAGCTCGGTCTTTATCCTTGCGATACCGAGCCGGTTGGCCAGGGGCCCATAGATATCGAGGGTCTCCTGGGCTATGTGCTTCTGTTTTTCCGGAGAAAGGAAATTCAGGGTGCGCATGTTGTGAAGACGGTCGGCGAGCTTGATGAGAATGACGCGGAGGTCCTTGGCCATGGCCACCATCATCTTGCGAAAATTCTCGGCCTCGCGCTCCTCGCGGCTCTGGAGCTCCATCCGGCTGAGCTTGGTCATGCCGTCCACAAGCATGGCGACCTCTTCGCCGAAGAGTGACTTGATCTCATCGTATGTCGAGGTGGTGTCTTCTATGGTATCATGCAGCAGGCCGGCCGCCACGGTGACCGCGTCCAGCTTGAGATCGGCAAGAATACTCGCAACGTCGATGGGGTGGTGCAGATAGGCCTCGCCCGAGAGGCGCACCTGTCCCTGGTGCGCCTTTGCCGAAAAGATATAGGCGCGTCTCAGCAGGTCGACATCCGCATCCGGATGGAACTTCTGTACCCGTTCTACTATGTCTTCGAGACGAATGACAGGCATGGTTCAGTCAAGCTCCAAATAACAAGCACCAAATGACAAATAAACTCCAAGCACCAATAATCAAATAAATTCCAATAAACAAATTCGAAACTCCAAACCGTTTGGTCATTGAGACTTGGTACTTGGTGCTTATTTGCGATTTGTTATTTGCGATTTGTTATTTGCAATTTGGAATTTACTAACATCCCTTCTCTTCTTTCAGATCCCTTATCTCCAGCTCCACCGCGGTCTTTCCGTTCCACGTGTTGATGCGCGGCGTGAACACCGCGGCCACCCGCGCTCCATCTCTCACCTTCCTGCCAAGAAGAGCCCCTCGGTTGAACGCGATCGCCCCGAAGGCAGTCCCGTTCTTCTGCCTGAGCTGGAGCTTCAAGTGATTGTTGCCCACGATCCTCGATGAGACCACCTCGAGCCCCCGCGCGCCGAGCCTCGGCTCCGGGTTTCCCTGGCCGAACGGGGCCAGCTGTTCGATCTCATGCATAAGGTCCAGGGTGAGGTCTTCGAGCTCTACGGCCCCGTCGACGTGCATGGTCCGCACAAAGCCCTTTTCGCCGACACCCTTGAGCGCAACCTCGTTCAGCCTCTCGCGGAGCCCGGGAATTCGCTCCTCGGCGACGGTAAACCCCGCCGCGTACATATGCCCGCCGAAGCCCAGGAGAAGATCGGAACACTCGTTGAAAGCGTGATACAGGTCAAAGCCGGGAACGCTCCGCGCCGAACCCTTGCCCACGCCGTCTTTCACGGATATGAGCGCCGTAGGACGGTAAAATTCATCCGCGATCCTCGATGCCACAATGCCGACAACGCCCGGATGCCACTCCGCAGATGACAGGAGAATGGCGCCCGTTGCTTCCATGTCCAGCTTGCGGCTCATCCGTCTCGCTTCTTCCCAGATGCCCTCTTCGACCGACTGACGCTCCTTGTTCACGGCATCGAGCGCCTGCGCAAGTTCCGACGCCTCGCCCGCGGATTCAGTGACGAGCAGCCGGAACGCCATGTCCGCGCTTTCCAGCCTTCCGCTCGCGTTGATCCTGGGCGCGAGGGTAAAGCCCACGTTTCCGGCGCTGATCTTTTTGTCGTTCAGGCCGACCACCCTTTTGAGAGCGGCGATCCCCGGCCGAAGCGCCACGCCGTCGGAAGAAAGTATTGCCAGGCCGTGCTTTACGAGA
>DATDRO010000239.1:0-6152 GCA_035291685.1 Nitrospirota bacterium
CCTGACCCTGGTTGTGAGGTGATCTCATGAAGTTCAACACAATTGAAGAGGGTATTGCGGACATCCGCAGCGGCAAGATGGTCATTCTCGTGGACGACGAGGACCGGGAGAACGAAGGCGATCTTACCATGGCTGCCGAGGCCGTGACGCCCGAAGCGATCAATTTCATGGCCAAGTACGGCCGCGGGCTTATCTGCCTTTCTCTGACCCCCGAGCGCGTGGAAACGCTCCAGCTCCCGATGATGACCACGGACAATACATCCCAGTTCGGCACCGCCTTCACCATATCCATTGAGGCCAGAAAGGGCGTGACCACGGGTATTTCCGCGGCCGACCGGGCGACAACGATCAGGACGGCGATCGATCCCGCCAAGGGGGCTGAGGACCTGGCGCGGCCGGGGCACGTGTTTCCTCTGCGGGCGCGGCCGGGCGGCGTGCTCCAGCGGGCCGGCCAGACCGAAGGCTCGGTGGACCTGGCGCGGCTTGCAGGTCTCTATCCCGCGGGCGTCATCTGCGAGGTCATGAACGACGACGGCACCATGGCGCGCGTGCCGGAGCTCACGGAGTTCGCCCGGAAGTTCCAGCTCAAGATCATCACCGTGAAGGACCTCATTGCCTATCGTGTTAAAAAGGAGTCGCTTGTCCGCAGGGTCGCGGTCACGAAACTTCCGACCAGTTACGGGAGCGATTTCACGGCCATCCTTTACGCGAACGATATCGACCGCTTAAACCACATCGCCCTGGTGAAGGGCGACATACAGCCTGATGATGAGGTCCTCGTGAGGGTGCACTCGGAATGTCTTACCGGCGACGTGTTCGGCTCGCTTCGCTGCGATTGCGGTGAACAACTTCACCATGCCATGGAGATCATCGACAAAGAAGGCAAAGGGGTGCTCCTCTATATGCGGCAGGAAGGCCGCGGCATCGGCATCGAAGGAAAGCTCAAGGCCTACGAGCTCCAGGACAAGGGGAAGGACACGGTCGAGGCGAACCTTGCTCTTGGATACAAGGCGGACCTCAGGGACTACGGCGTCGGGGCGCAGATACTCCGCGATATCGGTGTGCGCAAGATGCGGCTCCTGACGAACAACCCCAAAAAGATCATCGGACTCGAGGGTTACGGTCTGGATGTGGTGGCGCGTGTGCCTATTGAGACGCACCCGCACGCCAAAAATATCCACTACCTCAAGGTGAAGAAGAACAAGCTTGGACATATTCTGGAAAAGGTTTGATGAGGCAAGCACCAAATCACAAGCACCAATAATCAAATAAATTCGAATAACCAAATGCGAAACTTCAAGCTGTTTGGTTATTGAGATTTGGTCATTGGTGATTATTTGTGATTTGGGATTTGTGGTTTGGAATTTGAGATTGAGTGACACGGGAGGACCTGATGCCGAAAACGATCCAGGGAGATTTGACAGCCAAGGGTGTTAAGATCGCGATCGTCGCGTCGCGGTTTAATGATTTCATAACGGCAAAACTTCTTGATGGCGCGATCGACGGCCTGATGAGACACGGGGCGTCGGAAACCGACATCGAGATCGTGAAGGTCCCGGGAGCGTTCGAGATCCCGCTCGCCGCGAGAATGCTCGCCCAGTCCAAGAAATATAACGCCATTATTTGCCTCGGCGCCGTGATCCGCGGAGCAACGCCGCACTTTGAATACGTGAGCGCGGAGGTGAGCAAGGGCGTTGCCTCGGTATCCATGGAGACCGGCCTCCCGGTCATCTTCGGAGTGCTCACGACCGACACGATAGAGCAGGCGATCGAACGCGCGGGGACCAAGAGCGGGAACAAGGGCTGGGACGCGGCACTTTCGGCCATCGAGATGGCCAACCTCATGCGGCAGATATCATAACGTGAACCCGCGAAAACGCAGGCCGTCAACGGACAGCAGGGTATGAAGAGACGCAAGGCACGGGAGTATGCGCTCCAGATACTGTTCGAACTGGATATCAAAAAAGAGAAGCCTTCCGCGAGGGCTTTGAAGAATTTTTGGGCCGAACACAGTCCCGATGACGAGGTGCGGACCTTCGCCGAAGAGGTGGTTAAGGGAACGTTTAAACACCTTCCGGCGATAAACAGCGCGATCGAGCGGAGCGCGGAGAACTGGAGTATCGACCGCATGGCTGCCGTAGACCGCAATGTTCTCCGCCTGGCGGTCTATGAAATCTTCTACCGGATGGATATTCCGTCAAGCGTGACGATCAACGAAGCCATAGAGGTTGCAAAGAAGTTCGGGACCGAGGAATCCGGTTCGTTCGTGAACGGCATACTTGACAGCGTGGCAAAAATGGCCGGGAGAGCAGACCCGGAGAAGGTCAAAGAGTAAACCCCCTAAAAAATGCCCGGTTTGGTATTGAAGGTCATATTACAGGACATAAAAAAACTCGAGACCGATGCCCTGATCGTGGGTTTCTACGAGGACGTGCGGCCGCTCAAGGGTCTTGCCGGGGAATTGGACTGGCTCCTGTGCGGTTCCCTCTCCAACCTCATTCTTTCCGATAAACTGCGCGGCTCACTCGGGGATGTGGCGCTTCTCACGTCGCGGGGCAAGATCCCCGCACAAAAAATATTCATGGTAGGGCTTGGCGCTGCAGGCTCGTTGTCTCCGGCGGCGTTGCGCCGCGCGGCCCGGACGGCGGCCTCGAGCGCGCTCGGCGCGGGAGTTGTTAACGCAGCGCTCGAATATTTTCCCGTATCCAACGGTGAGCCCAAGGATGTCACGGTGCATGCCCTCCGGGACGGGCTCATGGATGGCGCCGGAGCCGGGAGTCTCCATGTTTCCCTGCTTGCGACGAACGCAGCGGCGTACGAAAAGCTCACCCGGATCATGAAAAGATAACGGCATGAAGACCAGAGGAGTTGCTTTATGATACCTCGCTACAGCAGGCCTGAGATGGCCGGTCTCTGGGAGCCGGAGAGCAGATACCGCTCCTGGCTCGAAATCGAGATCCTCGCGTGCGAGGCGAACGCCCGTCTGGGGTTGATCCCGTCAAAGGCGCTCGCGAACATCAGGAAAAAGGCGGATTTCAGCGTCGCGAGGATCGACAGGCTCGAGAAGACCGTGAAGCACGATGTCATCGCTTTTCTCACGGCGGTCGGCGAGAAGGTCGGCCCGGACTCCCGGTATATTCATCTTGGCCTTACTTCTTCGGACGTTCTCGACACGGCGCTCGCATCGCTCATGCGCCGGGCGTCCGATATCATCATCAACGATATACACGCCCTCCTGAAAACGCTGAAGAAAAAGGCGCTCCGGCACAAGGACACGGTGATGATCGGCCGCTCGCACGGCGTGCACGCCGAGCCGACCACCTTTGGTCTCAAGATGGCGCTCTGGTATGAGGAGATGGGCCGGGCGCTCGACCGCATGCTCCGGGCGCGGGACGTCATCAGCGTGGGCAAGGTTTCGGGCGCGGTCGGCACGTTCGCGAATATCGACCCGTCCGTTGAGGTCTCTGTCTGCCGCAAGCTCGGGCTCACGCCCGAGCCCGTCGCGACCCAGGTGGTGCAGAGGGACCGGCATGCCGAGTACCTGTCGAGCCTTGCGCTCATCGCTTCTTCGATCGAAAAATTCTCGGTGGAGCTGAGGCACCTGCAGAGGACGGAAGTGCTCGAGGCCGAGGAGTACTTTTCCGAAGGACAGAAGGGCTCGTCCGCCATGCCGCACAAGCGCAACCCCATCTCGGCGGAGAACCTCTCCGGCCTTGCGCGGGTCGTGAGGGCGAACGCGGTCGCGGCCATGGAGAACATCGCGCTGTGGCATGAACGTGACATCAGCCACTCGTCGGTCGAGAGGATCATCATTCCGGACAGCACGATCCTTGTCGATTATATGCTCGCGCGGTTCACGAGCCTGATCGACAAGCTTATTGTGTATCCGGCGAACATGAAGCGGAACATGCAGATCTCCCGCGGGCTGTTCCACTCCGAGACGGTAATGCTCGCGCTTGTTGAGAAGGGTCTGAGGCGCGAGACCGCCTATCAATACGTGCAGAGGAACGCCATGACCGTGTGGAAGCGGGGGGGCGATTTTAAAGAGCTCTTGCAGCAGGACCGCGATATCCGAAAATCCCTCTCGGCAAAGGAGATCGACGCGTGCTTTGACCTTTCGCATGCGCTGAAGAGGGTTGATTATATTTTCAGGAGAGTTTTTAAAAAGAAGGGGAGATGATTACCCAGATTGTAAAATAATCACATTGGTTCAGGGACCGGTGTTGTCTGTTTTTCCATCTGCCTAATCAGAATTACCTATGTTCGACAAATTTCATGAAGAGTGCGGCATATTCGGGGTCTATGGCCATCCCGACGCGGCCAACCTGACCTATCTGGGACTCTATGCCCTTCAGCATCGGGGCCAGGAGTCCGCCGGCATCGTGTCCTCGGACGGCGAGCGGCTGTATGGACAGAAGGCAATGGGCCTCGTTGCCGATATCTTTACCGAAGACCGCATCAAGAAGCTCCCCGGCAGCGCGGCCATCGGCCACAATCGTTATTCAACCACCGGCGAGAGCACGAACATCAACATACAGCCGCTCCTGGTCAACTTTGCGTTAGGCGGCCTGGCGCTCGCGCATAACGGCAACCTGGTGAACGCGAGCCTTCTCAAGGATGAGCTTGAAGCGTACGGCTCGATCTTCCAGTCCACGATGGACAGCGAGGTGATCGTACACCTTATTGCGCAGTCCCGAATGGGCACGCTGAATGACAGAATTGTGGACGCGCTTCGTCATGTCCAGGGGGCCTACAGTCTGCTCCTCATCACGGAAAAGGAACTCATCGCGGTGAGGGACCCGCACGGCTTCAGACCGCTCGCCCTCGGCAAACTCGGCGACGCCACGGTGCTGGCGTCCGAGACATGCGCGCTCGACCTGATCGAGGCGGCCTATGTGCGTGATATCGAACCCGGCGAGATGGTCGTCATAGACAAGGACGGCATTCATTCATCCTTCCCGTTCCGGCACAAGGAGCCTTCTCACTGCATATTCGAGTTCATTTATTTCGCGCGGCCCGACAGCATGGTGTTCGGCCAGAACGTATACGCGATCCGGAAGGCTTTCGGCAGGCAGCTGGCGCGGGAGACCGGCGTTGCCGCCGACGTGGTGATCCCGGTCCCGGATTCCGGTGTACCCGCCGCGCTGGGATATGCGGAAGAGGCCGGGATACCGTTTGATACCGGTCTGATCAGGAACCATTACGTGGGCCGCACGTTCATCGAGCCCCGCCAGAGCATCAGACACTTCGGCGTCAAGATAAAACTCAACCCCGTTCGGGACGCCCTGAGGGGAAAGCGCGTGGTCGTGGTGGACGATTCCATTGTGCGCGGCACGACGAGCAAGAAGATCGTGAAAATGATCAGAAACGCCGGGGCCGCCGAGGTCCATATGCGGATCAGTTCGCCGCCCACCAATTTCCCCTGTTTTTACGGGATCGACACGCCGACGAGACAGGAACTTATCGCCTCAAGCCACAGCATAGAGGAAATCAGGAAATATATTACCGCCGACTCTATCGGATATCTCAGCATGGAAGGCATGCGGACCGTCGTGCCCTATCCGATGCACTACTGCGCCGCCTGTTTTGACGGCGAGTATCCGGTGGCGTTTCCCTGGGACAAAATGGCGCAGCTGGGGTTGTTTGACAAGGAATGATAGTCAGCAACAGTAGGTAGTATGGAGAAGACGGTAGGCAGGGGGAAAAACCAGTTGGATTTGTTTTGTTACAGGTTACCAGTTGTCAGTTATAAGTTGGTTTATTGGTGCCGAGGCGCAGAATCGAACTGCGGACACGAGGCTTTTCAGGCCTCTGCTCTACCAACTGAGCTACCTCGGCATGCGCGCGGCCGCTTGATAGTGCGCTAAGATAGCAGAGTGACGGGTTGATTGTCAAGGGATTTTTCGATCGGGAAGCAATGCCTCGGTTTGGGCAGCAGTCCTTTCGCTCAGCCGCGCAAGCGCGCAATTTATGCAATGGTTGTACAAGGCAGTTCAGTTCCATCCCTGCGGCACTTTCGCTTCGCACGTGCCTGCTTTGGGATATGAGGGTTTACTGGTATCAGCGGGGCGCTTAACAGCGCGGCTATCACTCGAGGGCTGCTGCCGTCTTGTAATTTACTTGCGGTAACCGAGTAATTACGTCGGGAGGGT
>DATDRO010000240.1:0-12580 GCA_035291685.1 Nitrospirota bacterium
CATCATGGGTAGGATGCGTTGTTTTATCGCCAATGACCACACGGTCAAGATTATTGATCTTTACCGGCTCATTCGCATTGCCTGGATCGACGGTCACATCCGCCTTGGCGAAGTGCCCTCCCATTCCCGCGACATACACCATGCCGCTGTACGTCTTTCCGGCTGGCGCAGCGGCCCCCGTCTTTGGATCAGCACTCGTAACGCTTATAAAACTCAACGCCCCAAGTGCTAAGACTACGGTTGAGACAACATATCTTTTCTTCATAGATCTCTCCTTCCTGAAAATGTGTTTTTATTAAAATCAACGACCGACCTTTAAAGTCACCACAGAAGAATATCTCAGGAGAGTATGGTACCGTTTCGCAAGATACAGGTCAACTTCAAATTATAATTTGAGGGGGAACATCGTTGTTTTTCGCAACGAAAGATGCGGGCCAAAGCTGGAATTTGAGGTCAATGGCCATGTGCTGTGTGGTCCATTGACGACTCAGAAGAATGAGAAGAAGTGGAAGACAACGTTACCGGCATCTTTATCAGGCCTGATTTTTCGAATGTCAGAGCAAGGGTAAACCGGTACCCTTTCTTTGTGTCTCTGGGCATATTGAATATCATAATATGAAAAGTGCCGGGTTTCAGAGCGGTTGTTCCCTGCGCTGGAATGCGGATCCCTTTGACTTTGATCATTTTCCCTTCTTGTACATCGTGCAGTTCCGTGATCGCACCCGCTATCTCTGCATGCGCAGCCTTAAGCATATCATCACCGCTTCCGTTATTGACAATGTCCATGAAGACCGATGCCGATCCGACGATCATAGGGGAAAGCGTTGCCTCCGGAACCTTGACGGTTACCGCGGGAACCCCCTGCTTGCATCCGGACAAAACTGCGACTACGGCGGATACCAATATAAATGAAAGTATCAATGCTGGTTTTCTTTTCATGGTTTCTCCTTTCACGAAGTCAGGTCGTCATTAAGAACCCTCACCTCATGCCTCTCCCTCAAAAGGGAAAGGATGAATGTTAGACTCTGCCAGCTCTGCGGTTATTCTTTTTTATCCCGCATGGAGCCTGCCCTCGAATGTATTTATCGGGGGCATTCCGCACTAATTAGCTGTTCTTCGCCTTCCCCTTCTTCCAGTACTCCAGTTTATTGAGCGCGTTGATATACGCCTTGGCGCTGGCGACGATGATGTCCGTGTCCGCGCCGTGGCCCGTGACCTTCTTGCCGCCTTCCTCGAGCTTCACCGTCACTTCGCCGAGCGCATCCGTGCCGCCGGTGATGCCCTTGACAAGATAGGTGTCAAGCCTGCTTTTCGTCTTGGTAATGGCGGCGATCGTCTTGTACACCGCATCCACCTGGCCGTCGCCGTGGCCCGTCTGCTTGACGGATTTGCCAATGATCTCCATCTCCACCGTGGCCGTGGGTGTTGTGCCCGTTCCGCTTTCGGACCGCAGGCTTTTCAGGATATAGACTTCTTTGATATGCTGGACCTCGTCGGAGATGATGGCTTCAAGGTCTTCGTCGAACACTTCCTTCTTCTGGTCCGCGAGACGCTTGAAGCGCTCGAAGGCGCGGTTCAGCTCGTCGTCCGAAAGCTCATAGCCTATTTCTTTCAGCCGGTCGCGGAAAGCGTGCCTGCCCGAGTGCTTGCCCAGAACAAGGTTCGTTTTTACCAGGCCGATGGATTCGGGTGTCATGATCTCGTACGTGGTCCGCTCTTTCAAGAGCCCGTCCTGGTGGATGCCGGATTCGTGCGCGAACGCGTTCGCGCCCACGATCGCCTTGTTCGGCTGCACCTGGATGCCCGTGATCTTCGTAACCAGCCTGCTCGAACGGATGATCTCCTCGGTCCGGATGTTCGTATCAGCGTTGAAAATGTCCCTCCTCGTGCGGAGCGACATCACCACCTCTTCCAGAGAGCAGTTGCCTGCCCGCTCGCCGATGCCGTTGATGGTGCACTCCACCTGTGTCGCGCCGTTCCTGATCGCCGACAGCACATTCGCGACAGCCAGCCCCAGGTCGTTGTGGCAATGGACCGAGATCGCCGCCTTGTCGATATTTTTAACCCTGGTCTTGATCTCTTTAATAAGCGCGCCGAACTCCTCGGGCATGGCGTAGCCCACGGTATCGGGGATGTTCACGGTCGTCGCGCCTGCCGCGATCACCGCCTCGACCACCTCAAGGAGGTATGCCGTGTCGGTCCGCGTGGCGTCCATGGGAGAGAATTCCACGTCGTCCACATAGGACCGGGCATGCCTGACCATTTCCACCGAACGTTTCAGCGCCTCTTCACGCGATATCCGGTATTGATGTTTCAGATGGATATCCGACGTCGAGTGAAACGTGTGAATACGTTTCTTCGGCGCGTCCTTGAGCGCCTCCCAGGCCCGGTCGATGTCTTCCTTCTTTGCCCGTGCAAGGCTGCACGTGACCGGCCCCTCCACCTCCGCGCCGATCCGCTTGATTGCCTCAAAATCCCCGGGCGAACTGATGGCGAATCCGGCCTCGATGATGTCCACCCCGAGCCTCGCCAGCTGTTTTGCCAACGTCACCTTTTCTTCAACGTTCATGCTCGCGCCCGGGGACTGTTCCCCGTCGCGGAGCGTAGTGTCAAATATTTTTATGTGTGTAGTCATAAAAACCTCCCTGCCTATGATGCACAATGCAGGATGCAGGATAATGATAATAATTAAGAAGTAGAGAAGGTGAGAAGACACCTTCTTGGTTTACGATGCAGCGGCCTTTTGTCCCGCGAGCAGTTTATACAGCGCCTCTGCAATGCCCACGAGAACATACGAAAGCGAAACGAGGAACAGCACGAGCGCGGGATGATATGCCACAACCGCCAGAAACGCCGCGATGATGACCAGAAGCCCGAAGGGCCTGCGCTCCTTCAGGTTCGTCTCTTTCAGGCTGTGGTAGGTGATGTTGCTCACCATGAGCCCGGCCAGGATGAACGTAAGGGCGAGCACCCAGTAATCCTTGCCCACCATATCAGCCAGCCGGCCGAGCTTGAGGTGTTCGAGAATTTCTATGACATTTTCATATGCAAGCACCGTCGTTGCTATCACAAGGGCGGCTGCCGGCGTCGGGAGCCCGGTGAAGTGCTTTTTCTCGGTGCTGCCCATCTGGACGTTGAACCGCGCAAGCCTGAGCGCGGCGCAGGCGACAAGAAAAAAGGAACCGAGCCACCCGACCCGACCGAAGGATTGGAGCGTCCATGTATAAACGAGGACACCCGGCGCTACACCGAAAGAGATCACGTCCGCCAGCGAATCCATCTCGATCCCGAAACGCGTTGCCGTATGGGTGATCCTCGCCACCCATCCATCGAGTACGTCGAAGACGGTTGCCAGCATGATGGACCAGGCCGCTCTTTCGTAATCGGAATTAAAGGAAGCCACGACGGAGTAAAAACCGAAGAACATGCTCGTGAGCGTCATGAGATTCGGAAGAACGTAGATCCCTTTTCTCATTTGAGGACCCCGATGATGTCCCTGGCGCCTTTGATCCGGTCGCCGACCTTGACCCTGAGCTCGGCATCCTTGGGAAGAAAGATGTCCACGCGGGAGCCGAAGCGGATCAGACCGTAGCGCTCGCCCGTTGCGAGCGTATCCCCGGGTTTCGCGTAGCAAACGATCCGCCTGGCAATGAGTCCGGCGATCTGCTTCACCAGGATCCTGTTTTTTCCGTCCGTAATGATCATTGCGGTCTGCTCGTTCTCCAGAGAGGCCTTGTCCACCGACGCAATATGGAATTTGCCGGGATTGTACCTGATGACCTCGACCCTGCCGCCATAGGGCGCGCGGTTCACATGCACGTTGAAAACGGACAGGAAAATGCTGACCTGTTTCATGTTCTGTTTGAGATAGTCGGGCTCAAAGGTGTCCTTGACCACGATCACCCTGCCGTCCGCCGGAGAGACGACGACGCCTTTGCCCTGCGCGACAATCCGTTCCGGGTCGCGGAAAAAGAAGAGGGTGAACAGCGTGAGCGCGAGAGAGACCGTGCCGATGTTCTTCCAGCCGAACGAGTAGAACAGCGCCGTCAGCAGCACCATGGGCAGCAAGAACGGCCATCCTTCCGCGGCAATGGGTATCCCGTAATTTTTCATCATGATATGATCGTAACGATCTCCCGATTTTTTACTTCTGACTTCTGTATTCTGACTTCCGGCTTCTGTCCGTTAATTTTTGCTTTTGTCCACCAGCTTGCCCTTCTGGAGCCAGGGCATCATCTTCCGCAGGCGCTCTCCCACCTCTTCGATGGAATGCGCCTTGCCTTTCTTCGTGAGCGCATTGAACGTCGGCTTGTTCGCCATGTTCTCGAGCATCCACTCTTTTGCGAAGTGGCCGGACTGTATCTCACCGAGGATCTTCTTCATCTCCTTCTTGGTCTCCTCGGTAACGATCCGAGGCCCTCGCGTCAGGTCCCCGTACTGGGCGGTGTTGCTCACGGAATACCGCATGTTCGATATGCCGCCCTCGTAGATCAGGTCAATGATGAGCTTGAGCTCGTGCAGACATTCGAAATAGGCCATCTCCGGCGCGTATCCGGCCTCAACGAGGGTCTCATATCCGGCCGTGATGAGCGCCGTCGCCCCGCCGCAGAGCACCGCCTGCTCGCCGAAGAGGTCCGTCTCGGTCTCTTCGCGGAAACTGGTCTCGATGATCCCGGCCTTGCCGCCGCCGATCGCGCAGGCATACGCAAGCGCCAGGTCCTTCGTTTTTCCCGCCGGGTCCTGGTGGATCGCGATAAGCATCGGCACACCCTCGCCCTTCACGTACTGAGAACGCACCAGGTGGCCGGGACTCTTCGGCGCGACCATGAACACATTGATGTCTTCGCGCGGCACGATCTGCCCGAAGTGGATGTTGAACCCGTGGGCAAACGCGAGAAAGGCGCCCTTCTTGATATTGGGCTCGATGTCTTTTTTGTACATGCCGCCCTGGAGCTCATCGGGGACCAGGATCATCATGATATCGGCCTGCTTCGCCGCCTCGGCCGTCTCGACGACCTTGAGTCCCGCGCTTGCGGCCTTGTCCCAGGATTTGCTCCCCTTGCGGAGGCCCACCATGACATCGGCGCCGCTGTCCTTGAGGTTGTTCGAATGCGCGAAACCCTGGCTGCCGTACCCGATCACCGCGACCCTTTTGCCTTTAAGCAGGTTCTGGTCCGCGTCCTTGTCGTAGTAAACTTTCATTGTATCCCCTTTCATAAAAATACAAATTTCAAATAACAAGCACCAATGATCAAATAAATTCCAATAACCAAATTCGGAGATCCAAACCGTCTGACTATTGAGCTTTGGTCATTGGTGAATATTTGTAATTTTCCTTCACGCTGCATCCTGCATCTGCGCACTTACTTCAATTTTTTCTTTACTTCCTCGTCATCAAAGACCTGGTTTATCGCGGCTGAGAGCGCGTCTGAAAGCGTTTCCTGAATGTAGTCAAAGGAGAACGCGACATTGTGACGTTCGAGCCTGCTGTTTACCGTCAGCGTGCGCAGCATCTTTTTTTCCGCGGCATCTGCCGCAAATATCTTGAGCTGGGCCTCAGCCTTCAAAAAAACATCGAGGACCCCGGAAAGTGATTCCACCCAGAGAGACCTGATCTCCCCGCTGATCAGGATGTCAACCCCCTCGGCCTTGATGCCTTCAGCTGTCATATCCCAGGCCGCTGCGTCCTTCACGGCAAAACCACGCGCCTTGAGTGCATCCTTGAACTTCGCGGTTACGAGGTCTGCCACCGGGCCCTGTACAACAAGATCATTTTCCCCGGTGCTCGATGAGCCGTTTTTTGTGCCCAGGACCGAAACCGGCTTGCCGCGGTCGTCCTTGAAGGGGCTCACTCCCACCACGATCTTCGGCTTGGCCGCAACTAATCCCTCCGGGGGAAAATACTCGATATTGGGCATGAGAAACGGGCCCTTCTGTGTTGAGCAGCCGGCGAGGGCCAGCAGTCCGAGAAACACCAGAGAACAGAGCTTCTTTACCATAGTTGCCGCACCTCCCACTCGTGATTATGCATAGAGCATGGAGCATAGCGCATGGCGTGAAGGAAACAGGTTTTTTCTCTCTGCGCTTTGCCCTATGCCCTCTGCGTCCCCCTACTCCCTCGTCATGGCCACTTTTCCCGTGCGCACGATCTCCTTTATGCCGATGGGCCGCAAGAGTTCTATGAACGCCTCAAGCTTCTTTTCGTCCCCCGTCAACTGGAATGTATAGGTCTTGGGAGAGGAATCCACCACGCGGGCGCGAAAGATATCCGCTATCCGAAGCGCCTCGGCCCGATGTTCCACCGGGGCGTTGATCTTGATGAGGCACATTTCGCGCTCCACGTATTCTTTCTCGGCGAGGTCGGCCACCTTGATGACATCGATGAGCTTGTTGAGCTGCTTGATGATCTGCTCGAGGATGCGCTCGTCGCCCGAAGTGACGATCGTCATCTGCGAGATCGTGGGATCGAGGGTGGGGCCGACCGATATGGTCTCGATATTGAACCCCCTGCCGCTGAACAGCCCGGACACCCGCGACAATACGCCGAATTTGTTCTCTACCAGTATGGATACGATATGTTTCATAAAGTCACCTGTTTAGATTAACCCTGCGAGGGCAACATGGCCAAAATTCCAAATCTCAATGCTCAAATCCCAAACAATGTCCAATTTCCAAAATCCAAAAGGGAAAAAATCATTTTGCTATTTGAACTTGGAGTTTGAAAATTATTTGATATTTGGAATTTATCATTTGGAATTTCCTCACTTCACTGCCTTTAACTTCTTCTCCGCCTTCTTCTCTTCGCCGAAGATCATCTCGTGGATGGCCGCGCCGGCAGGCACCATGGGGAACACCTTTTCATACCGGTCGACCACAAAATCCATGAATACCGGCTGCTTGACCTTGAGCGCCTCTTTGAGCACCGGCACGACCTCCGACGGTTTTTCCGCGCGCAGGCCGACGGCGCCGTACGCCTCGGCAAGCTTCACAAAATCAGGAGTGCTCCCGAGGTCCGTGGACGAATACCGCTCGGAATAGAACAGCTCCTGCCACTGACGCACCATGCCGAGATAGCGGTTGTTCAGGATAGCCACCTTCACGGGCACGTGGTTCTCGACGACGGTGGCAAGTTCCTGAATGTTCATCTGGATGCTGCCGTCGCCGGAGATGCTGATCACCGTCTTGTCGGGATGGGCTATCTTGGCGCCGATGGCCGCGGGGAAACCGTAGCCCATGGTCCCGAGCCCGCCGGAGCTGAGCCAGGTGCGCGGCTTGTCGATCTTGTAGAACTGCGCCGCCCACATCTGGTGCTGACCCACGTCGGTGACGAGGATCGCGTCCCCCTTCGTGACTTCGTAGATCTTCTCGACGACGAACTGCGGTTTAATGATGTCGTCCGAATGTTCATACGTCAGCGGCCGCTCCTCCCGCCACGCGTCTATCTGCTTGAGCCAGCTCTTGCGGATCGCGTCCCAGGGCTCCTTGATCGCGCGGAGTTCTTTATTGAGGTCGACCATCACGTTCTTCACATCGCCGACGATTGGAATGTCCACGCGCACGTTCTTCCTGATGGACGTGGGATCGATGTCGATATGGATGATCTTCGCATCCGGGGCAAATGCCTCGACCTTTCCGGTCACGCGGTCGTCGAACCTCGCGCCGATGGCGATGATCAGATCGGAATTATGAATGGACATGTTGGCATAATACGTTCCGTGCATGCCGAGCATGCCGAGCGAGAGCGGGTGCGTGCCCGGAAATCCGCCGAGCCCCATAAGGGTCATGGTCACCGGGATGCGCGTGGTCTCGGCAAACTCCAGGATCTCCGGAGCGGCGTTCGAGCTCACCACGCCCCCGCCGATATAGGCCACGGGCTTCTTGGCCTTTGCGATGGCCTCGGCCGCCTGCTTGATCTGCCACTTGTTCCCGAAGAGCGTCGGGTTGTAGCTCCTGATCTCCGCCTTTTCCGGGTAGTGGAACTCGGCCTTGTTCGTCACGACGTCCCTCGGCAGATCAACGAGCACCGGGCCCGGCCGGCCGCTCGCCGCGAGGTAGAAGGCTTCCTTGATCGTCTTTGCAATGTCCTTCACGTCCTTCACGAGATAATTATATTTCGTGCACGGGCGGGTGATGCCGACGATGTCCGCTTCCTGGAACGCGTCGTTGCCGATGAGCGCCGTCGGCACCTGGCCGGTGAACACGACGATCGGGATGGAATCCATGTACGCCGTGGCAAGACCGGTGACCACGTTCGTGGCGCCGGGACCCGAGGTGACGAGGGCGACGCCGACCTTGCCCGTGGAGCGGGCATACCCGTCGGCCATGTGCACGCCGCCCTGCTCGTGCCGCGGAAGGATCAGGCGAATGTCCTTCTGTTCATAGAGGACATCGAATATCTTGAGCACCACCCCGCCGGGATAGCAGAAGAGTGTGTCCACCTTCTCCCGCTTGAGGCTTTCAAGAAATATTTCTGCGCCGGTAATCTGTTTGTCGGACATGTTTCACCTGCATTATAATGATCGAAGTTGGGAAGGTGGGAGGTTTAAGAAGGTATGACGTCTTTTCGCTGTTTCTCGCCCTCTCAACTTCTCACCTTCTATGAGTTACTCCGCCTTTACCACTGCCCCGGTATTTGCCGAGGTTACGACCTTTGCATACCGGCTGAGCCACCCGGTCTTGATCTTCGGCTCCCGCGGCTTCCACGCGGCAAGCCTTTTTTTGATCTCCGCATCCGGAACCTTCAGTTCGAGCTTCCGGTTCGGAACGTCGACAAGGATTTTGTCGCCGTCATGCACGATCGCGATCGGGCCGCCTTCGGCCGCCTCTGGGGAAATGTGCCCAATGCACGGGCCCTGGCTGCCGCCCGAGAACCTGCCGTCGGTGATCAGGGCAACGGACTCGCTGAGCCCCATGCCGGTGATGGCGGAGGTCGGCGAGAGCATTTCGCGCATGCCCGGTCCGCCCTTCGGCCCCTCATAGCGGATCACGACCACGTGGCCGGCCTTGACCTTTCCGGCAAGAATGGCCGCCATGGCGTCTTCTTCGGACTCGAACACCATCGCCGTGCCTTCGTATGTCATCATTTTCGCGCTGACGGCCGTCTGCTTGACCACCGAGCCGTTCGGCGCGAGGTTTCCCGTGAGCACCGCGATCCCGCCCTCTTTGTGATACGCCTTGTCGAGAGAACGGATCACGTCGTCGTTCCCCACGCGGCCGGCCTTTGCGATATCCAGAATGGACCTGCCGCTCACGGTCATGGAATCCTTCAGCATCTTCTGGAACCGCGAAAGCACGGCGGGAATGCCGCCCGCGGCGTCGAGGTCTTCAAGATAGTGATGACCGCCGGGGAGCATGCTCGCGATATGCGGTGTCTCCCTGCTGATCTTATCGAACATATCCAGCGGCAATTCCATGCCCGCCTCGTGCGCGATCGCCGGAATATGGAGCGTGGTGTTCGTGGAGCCGCCGAGCGCCATGTCGACGCGGATGGCGTTCTCGAAGGCGTTCTTCGTCATGATCTTGCGCGGCGTGAGGTTCTCTTTTACCAGCCCGACGACCCTCTTGCCGCTTTCGAAGGCAAGCCGGCGTTTCTCCGCCGATATCGCGAGAGACGTTGCGGTCCCCGGCAGGCTCATGCCGAGCGACTCGGTCACGCACGACATGGTGTTCGCCGTGTACATGCCCTGACAGGAACCCGGCCCCGGGCAGGCGCACATCTCAAGTTCGGCAAGGTCCGACTCGGTCATCTCGCCCTTCTTCACTTTGCCTACTGCCTCAAAGGCGCTGATAAGGTTGACCCGGCTTCCCCGGAAATTGCCGGAGTGCATGGGCCCGGCAGTGACCACGATCGTCGGGATGTCCAGCCGCGCCGCGGCCATGAGCATGCCCGGCGTGATCTTGTCGCAGTTCGTGAGCAGCACAAGGCCGTCGAAAGCGTGCGCCATGGCGATGGATTCGACGATGTCCGCGATAAGCTCGCGGGACGGCAGGGAGTAATGCATGCCCGCGTGGCCCATGGCAATGCCGTCGCAGATGCCGGGCAGACCGAAGAAGAGCGGCCAGCCGCCTCCCGTGTGCACTCCCTTCTCGATGAACCGCTCCAGATCGCGCATGCCGATATGGCCGGGGATCAGGTCGGTAAAGCTCGTGGCGATGCCGATCATGGGCTTGTCGAGCTCGCTCCTCGTGATGCCCGTGGCAAACAGCAGGGACCGGTGCCCCGCGCGCTCAATGCCCTTTTTGATCCTGTCGCTTCTCATTCGCGGTGATTCCTTTTTGTGACCGAACAGAAATAGGTACGGGGAAAATAGTTCTTATTTTTAACATATATAGATGGAGAGAGTCAATAAAAAAATCCCCCTTTGCTCTTTTCGCAAAGAGGGATTCTGGGAATTTCAAAAGGGATAAAACACAAAAGGCAAGGTCTCTTTAACCTTGCCCTCTTCTCTCAGGCCTGACCAACCTTGAAGCTCCTGATCATGTCCATCATTCTGTCTTTTGCCGCCAGTTTCAGTTTCTGGATCCTTTTCCTCTCCACTTCTTCCTCAGGAGTGAGATACCGGTGGGTCTCAAAGCTTGCCAGTGTGAGCTCCAACTTGCTGTGTTCCTGCTCCCACCTCTGATACTCCGTATTCTCCGTCCTGAGTTTTGCCTTTACTACTTCCTCACTTACCTCCATTACATTCATATTTCTGCCCTCCTTGAAATAGAGATTAATGGTTGAGAAGGTCTTGGGAAGAGAGTATTTTTTATTTGTCCATTGAAGATAAATTATCACATTTCATAAGAAAAGGCAAGTCAAACATTTAGGTGCTCTGCTGTAATCCCGTCTATTTCTTTTGTTCTACTAAAGTCTTAAAGACCCCGGGACCGAGTTCCATGATCACCGCGTCTTCCGTCGGTCTGTCATAGTAACCTCTTCTCAAAGATATCCCCGTAAAACCGAGACCCAAATAGAGCTTCTGCGCGGCCACGTTCGAGGCCCTGACCTCGAGGTACGCTATTCTCGCGCCTTTTGCATATGCCTTCTCGAGCGCGCTCTGCACGAGACGCTTTGCGATTCCCTGCAGCCTGTGTGCCGGCGCCACGGCAAGGTTGAGGATGTGCATCTCGTCCGCCACGACCCAGAACACGATGTAGCCCGTCACCACGCGAGCGGCCGGTCCCTTGCAGGAAGGCACGGAATCATTGAACGCTGCAAGGAGGGTTGAGATCGCCGGATTGTGGAGCTCTCTCAGAAAGAGCTGCCGGGACCAGGGCATGCCGAACGACGTCTGCTCGATCAAGAGTACCTGGTCGAGGTCATCCCTCGTCATGGCGCCTATGTTGCTTTTTGCCTTTTCTCCCACGCCACTTCGGCCTCCGGCCTTCGTATATACATCGGGGTCAGAACGTCTGGGTCGACGATGCCGCCGCTCTTGATCATGCTCAGGCCGATCTCCGCAACGCTCGCGGCTGAAGGGGAACAGGAAGACGGCGGGGCAAAAAGCGCCCGTTCGCCGAGCGCCTTCCGGATCTCCGCGCGATACAGGCGCGACGCCTCGCCAACGAATATGGTCTGTCCAGGTATGCGCCCGGCAAGTTCTTCAAGAGAGATCGCCGTTTCTTCCATCACCTGCACCAAAGCGGGACCTTCATAACGGTAAAGCGCGGCGTATACCTGGTTCTTACGGGCATCCAGCATGGGGCAGACAGGGTGTGCGGAATAGGGAAGGTTCCACGCGAGGGCGCGGAGCGTCGGCACCGCGGCCACGGGTTTTCCCGTGGCAAAGGCAAGCCCCTTGACCGTGGACAGGCCGACCCGCAGCCCGGTGAACGAGCCCGGCCCGATGGAAACGGCAAACCCGTCGATGGCCGGGAGGTCAAGCCCCGCGTCCCTGATCACCCGGTCGATCGTGGACATCAGCCTCTCCGAGTACGTTACTTCAATATTGAGGCTGTAGTGCGCCACGACGCCGTCTTCCGTCACCACGGCGGCTCCGCCTGTCTTCGTCGCGGTTTCGATGCCGAGAACATACATGACCGTACCTTATCTCAAAATTATGAGGATGTCAAAAAATTATTAACTCCTGAAAGTTCACGATCCTTGTTCTTTTTCTGCACCGCCGTTCACAGGTCCCCGCAGGCATGCCATGGTAATGTATGCCATGATCGATCGTCTTGCCCTTCACCAAATCCCGGGATGAGCCAGCTTTTTCAAACTTAACCTGTTCGCGCGAATGTTTAAAACGAAATTGCAAAATGCAGAGCGCAAAATAAGAGAAAAAGATAACTACTCAGACGCTCAGGTCAGTCATGAGCGATAGGCGCTGTAAGCGTGCAAGGCAAAGATACTGTAGCGCCGCAAACGCTGGAAAAAAAGCACCGGCGATGTTGAATTTCGACATTTATAGCACGCTAAGCGACAGAGCGAGTGGCTGACCTGAGTAGTTACAGAAAAAGACTTATGGCCCGCAATCATACATCAATTTTGCAATTTGAAATTTACAATTTACATTTTACATTGGCTGCGGCCGAAGGCCGCGCTATGGTATACTCAAGGGGACATGCTGACCGGACGAACGATCATCATCCTTATTCT
>DATDRO010000241.1:0-2505 GCA_035291685.1 Nitrospirota bacterium
CTTTGATAGGGCTGTTCATCGAAAAGGGACACTACCAGGATGCCAAGGACTATAATCTCATGGACTGCTTTGAGTGCGGTTCCTGCACCTTCGTTTGCCCGGCGAACAGGCCGATGGTGCAATGGGTGAAAAAAGCGAAGAAGGAATTGACGAAGAAGAAGAATTAAAGTCGCATAGAGCAGAGCGCAAAGAGCATAGAGCAAAGGGCAGAGAGTAAAAGCTTTTACCCCATGCTCTATGCACCATGCACTATGCATAGCACTTCATAACTCCATGCTCTATGCGTATTTTAAAAGAGAGGTCAAGGAATGGAAGCACCTGCTAAGGAACGAAAAGGCCCGCCTAAACTGATCGTTTCGATCGGGCCGCACATGCGCACCGAGGAAAGCACCGCCAGGATCATGTGGACCGTGAGCGGCGCGCTTCTGCCGGCAACGCTCATGTCCGTGTACTACTTCGGACTTCGCGCCCTGTTGATTATCGTCGTCAGCATTCTTGCGGCCGTGATCTCCGAGGCCCTGTTCCAGAAGGGAATGAAGAAGGAAGTGACGATCGCGGACGGCAGCGCGTTCCTCACCGGCCTCCTTATTGCGCTCAATGTACCATCGAGCGTACCGCTCGCTATTCCTGCCGTCGGGTCCTTTGTGGCCATCGTCATCACCAAGCATCTTTTCGGCGGCCTCGGCTTCAATATTTTCAATCCCGCTCTCATCGGCAGGGCATTTATTCTTATCAGTTTTCCCAAGTTGATGACCACCTATTATGAGCCTGTTGCCAATGTGCTCAGCATGGACGCGAAGACTACAGCCACGCCGCTCGGTATATTAAAGGAAGAGGGCATGGGAAGGCTCCTCGAGATATTTCATACCAAAGGCGCGCTCTATCGGGACTTGCTCATGGGCAACCGTGCGGGTTCCCTGGGAGAGACGGCAACCATCTTATTGCTCCTCGGAGGGGTGTTCCTGCTTTTGAAGCGCTACATCACGTGGCATATCCCCGTAACGTTCATCGCCACAACTGCACTTCTCACCTGGATGTTCGGCGGGAAGGAGGGGCTCTTTAGCGGCGACCCGATCTTCCACATGATCTCCGGGGGCCTCATTCTTGGCGCGTTCTTCATGGCAACGGACTATGTGACCGGCCCATCGGTCCGTCACGCGCAGATCGTCTTCGGAATAAGCTGCGGCGCTCTCACGGCGCTTATCCGTCTAAAAGGCGGATACCCTGAGGGAGTGATGTTCGCCATCCTGCTCATGAATTGTTTTTCGCCGCTTCTCGACAGAGGCATGCGCAGCCGCGTCTTTGGTAAGATCAAGGCCAAGGAGATCAAGAAATGAAGGAAATGCTGAAGATAACCCTGAGCCTGATTGTTATTTTTATTGCCGCCGGAGTGATCATGGGGGTCACCTATAAATACACTTCCCCGGTGAGGTTCTACGCGGAGAAGAAGGAAAAAGAGGAGGCGCTGAAAGAGATGGCGCCCGAGGCAACCGATCCCGTCAAGGCGGCCGGAAAGTGGACGATCCACGGTAAATCGTACGAATACTACGTGGCAACGTCTTCCCGCAAGCCGGTGGCCTACATCGCGAGCACCGCGGGCAAGGGATATTCCAGTCACATTCAGATGCTCGTTTCGCTCGACAAGGCCATGAAGATCAAAGACGTCAAGATCCTGCACCAGCAGGAGACACCGGGTCTCGGTGACCAGGTTGAAGACCGGAAGCTTTTTCTCGACCAATTCAGGGGCAAGGGCCTCTTACAGCTGGTGCTTATCAAGGGCGAGACCAGGGAGAACATTCAGGCCATATCCGGAGCGACGATCTCAAGCCGCGCCGTGACCAACGGCGTGAAGGACGGTGTCCAAACGCTTGTCGACAAATACGGGGCAGGCCTGAAAGCAGCGACCCGCGAGGTGACGAAATGACAAAAGTGGACTACTGGACGATATTCAAGAACGGCATATTCGGGGAAAACCCGGTGTTCCGTCTTGCGCTGTCGCTCTGCCCGGCAGTTGCTGTTACGAGCGGGGTGAAGAATGGTTTTTTGATGGGCGTCGCGGTGCTGTTCGTCATGACGATGGTAAATGCCACCGTTTCCCTCCTGAGAAAATTCATCAGCCCGAAGGTCCGTATCCCTTCCTACATGTTCATTATCGCCACCTGGGTCACGGTGACCGACCAGGTGATGGCGGCGTATCAAAGAGCGGTGTACAAGGACATGGGGCTTTACATCATGCTCATTGTCGCCTTTGCCATTGTTCTGTCGCGGGCGGAAATGTTCGCGAGCAGGAATAAGTTCCTTCCTTCCGTCGTCGATGGCGCGTCGATGGGTCTGGGGTTCCTCCTCGCCCTCGTGCTCCTCGGTATTTTCCGTGAGTTTCTCGGAAAGGGCTCTCTTTGGGGCTACCCGATACTCGGAACAAAACCGCTCCTGATCATGATCCTCCCGACCGGCGGGTTTTTCGCCATGGGCCTCATGATGGGATTTCTCAACTGGATAGACCGG
>DATDRO010000242.1:0-3708 GCA_035291685.1 Nitrospirota bacterium
GCTCCCAGGCGCATCCTTCGCTCAGGGGAAGCCTGCTCCGCCAATGCACGATAGTCTGCAGCGAGCCTGCTTGTCATGCAGAAATTACTCCCCTCCTTTTTCAAAGGGGATGCACGTTGAAACGTCATGCGAAAGCAGGCATTCAGAGGGTTCAAAGAAAAAAAGCGAGAGGAGGTGGAGCGGCTGCAAGGCAAATATCTCATTTTTAAAATATACACCTCAATACCTGAAAGGAGAAGACAATGAATTACCTGAGAGTAGCCCTGATACTCGGATGTGTTTTTCTGTTCAGCAATACGGCTTTTTCAGCAACCCCGAAGAGCGCCTGTATCGAGTGCCACAAAAAGGTGACGCCCGGCGTGGTCCAGCAGCATCTTGAGGGCAAGATGTCGAAGGCCGGCGTCGATTGCTCCACCTGCCACGGCTCGGACCACAAGAAGATGGACGACGCGAAACTGGCAAAACTGCCCACGCCCGAGACCTGCGCGGGATGTCACAAAAAGCAGGTGGACCAGTTCAAGTCCGGGAAGCACGAGCTCGCATGGATCGCCGGCACCGCCATGCCCATGTGGGCCCATCAGCCTTCGGCTGTTGTGGGCGGGGGATACAAAGGATGTTCGAGCTGTCATAAGATCGGTGTGAAACCGAGCGCGGAAGAGAAGTATCAGTACCGGTATGGAAACGCCCAGTGCGATTCCTGCCATACGCGGCATTCTTTCAAAAAGTCCGAGGCCCTGGACCCGAGGGCGTGCCAGACCTGCCATATGGGATTCGACCATCCCCAGTGGGAGATGTGGTCGACGTCAAAGCACGGCACCATCTGGCAGATCGAGGGAAATAAGAGCAAGCGGGCCCCGACGTGCCAGACCTGCCATATGCAGGGCGGCGACCATGGTGTCATGACAGCGTGGGGATTTCTCGCCCTCCGTCTGCCCGAGGACGACAAGGACTGGATGAATGACCGGGTGACCATTCTCCAGGCGCTCGGGGTGCTCGATGAAAAAGGGAACCCAACGGCGCGGCTCGACGTGGTGAAGGCCGGCAAGGTTGCGCGGCTCACGAAAGAGGAATTCCAGAAAGAGCGGCAGAAGATGCTCGCCGTATGCGCAAAGTGCCACGGGGCGTCATACGCGAAGGAACAGCTCGATGCAGCGGATATGGTCATAAAAGATGTGGACAAGATCATGGCCGAAGCGATCAGGGAGGTCCAGGGTCTGTACAAGGACGGCATACTCAAGAAGCCCGCGGGCTGGACCTTTGCCCCGGACCTGCTCCAGTTCTACGAGGCAAAAAGCTCCGCGGAGCAGGACCTGTATGTAATGTTCCTCGAATACCGCATGAGGGCGTTCCAGGGCGCGTTCCACATGAACCCGGACTATATGCACTGGTACGGCTGGGCCCCCATGAAAGAGACCCTTCAGAAAGTTAAGGATGAAGCAAAGAAATTGCGGGCGGAAAAATCAACCGCCGGCGCATCACATTAGCATGAACGGGAGAGGGGAGTCTGTTCCTCTCTCCCGTTTTCTTTGTTTTCGGATCGCGTGTTGCAAAAGAATTCGTCTTCATCTATAATACCTCCATGGAATACAAAGTTATTGAGCTCAGCACCGTCACCGATGAGGAGATCGAAAAGACCCTCAATCATTGGACCGGCCTTGGATATATTTTTGAGAGCATCCAATTCGTGACCACGGTGTCGTCCAGGAGGCCGCGAATGGCGTTCGTCTTTTTTACGAAGAAGGAATCTCAATAGATTTTCCTCATTTACCGCAGAGGACGCAGAGGTCGCGGAGAAAGACAAAGGAGAGGTGCGTATCCTTCGCGGGAAACAACAGGACCGAATCATGAGCGTACTCATAATCAAAAACACAACAAGCGAAGGCCCGGGAACGATAAAAGATCATCTTCGGGAAGCGCCTCTGACGTATTTCGTGCGGGACCTCGAAGCAGGAGAGCTTCTCCCTGACCTGGATGATTTCAGCCATCTTGTCATCATGGGAGGTCCCATGGCCGTGTACGAGATGCACCGGTACCCGTTTCTCATCAACGAGGCGCTGCTCATTGATAAGGCGATAAAGGCGAACAAGCACATACTCGGGATCTGTCTCGGCGCCCAGATGCTCGCTCACGTTCTCGGGGCAAGGGTGTACCCCGGCAAGCAGAAGGAGGTCGGATGGTACGAGGTGGCCCTGACGGATGAGGGAATGAAAGATCCGTGCATATCGCAGCTTGTTGTTGACGGCAGGAATGCGGCCCAGGTGTTCCAGTGGCATGGCGACACCTTCGACCTTCCCCGGGGCGCCGTTCGGCTTGCGTCCTCAAGCCTGTACCCGAACCAGGCGTTCCGTTTTTCCAACCACGTTTACGCGCTCCAGTTCCATATCGAGGTGACCCCGTCGATCGTCCGCGAATGGCTCAAGAATGAAAAAGGAACGGACCAGAAAAAAGTCTCTGCTGAATCGGAGCGGATATTCTCGCCTTATCTCACGAGGGCAAATAATTTTTACCGGAAATTTTTCAACTCGCCTGCCAGCGCTCGTTAGGCGAAATATTCCGGCATGCTTTTCCGCAAAAATATCCAGCCTAAAGGAGCAAGTTAATGAGTGTCTGCTGAGCGTTTTCGCTCAAGGGTGAGCGTTTCTGCGCACCTGTATGTAAAGCTGTGATTTATATTTAATTGATAATTAAAAGTTTATGATTAGGCATAATAATTGCTTGATTTAGCACTACTTAATTAATCGTTTTAAAATTATATTGTGAGCTGTTCCTGACGACAGTTCTTAATCGAAGGTCATGAAGCCTTCCGTGCCATGGAGATCATATATCATCTTGGCGAGGAAGGCTTTTTTATTTGTTCGTTGGACAGCTTTCCTAATAGATGGCATATCTCCGTGGATGGTGAAGGAGGTGATGACCGGGTTATCTCATAAGACGTACGTTCCGAAAAATAATTGCCAAATTAATGATTAAAAAAAGGAGTAAATCATGAAAAAGCTTTTAGTCGTAACAGTAATCGCTTTAATCACGGTAATCGCCTTTGCAGGCAACAGCTCTGCTGCGATCACCCAGCATCTGTCGATCACGTCGTATAACGGCCCGTCGACCTGTACTGCCTGCCATACAAACGCAGCCAAGGAAATGCTGGCAACGCTCCATATGAAATGGGCCGGCCCGACCCCGAACGTGACGAATGGGGGCGGCGCAGTGCTCGGCAAGGCGATCAAAGGCATTAACACCTTCTGCACCTACGCGATGTCTTCAGGGAGCGCCTGTTTCAATTGTCACGTGCGTTCCGATGGAAACGCGCCTCATGCGCCGGCGGAAGCTGACGTTGACTGCCTGATGTGCCACAATGATACGTACCAGCGGAAGTTTGTTGTAGATCCGAACAGCGGCCTGACCGTGAAAAATGTCCTCGGGCAGACGAAGACGTATTACTTCGGCCTTCAGGACGCGCTCGGAAATTATTCGACCGTGCCTGATTACGCCTTAATGCCTGCGGGCACAACGCTCGTCAGTCTTGCCCAAAACGTGCACCGGACGACGAAGAAATCCTGCCTCCGCTGCCATGCGAAGGCCGGCGGCTCGGACTGGGCAAAGCGCGGGGACATGGGAGTGAACTCAGCGGCCCCGACCGTTGACCAGGATTTTCATATGTCCGCGACGGGCGCGAACCTCAAATGCACTTCCTGTCATAAAGCCACGGCC
>DATDRO010000243.1:0-9717 GCA_035291685.1 Nitrospirota bacterium
CCCCACTCCAGCGCGCCGAGCCGCCAGAGATAGACGAGCGCTGCCATCAAAACGCCGATGAAGATCAGGATCTCGACATACCCCGCCCACTTGAGCTCGCGGAGCGACACGGCCCAGGCAAAGATGAACACTGCCTCCAGATCGAAGACGACGAAAAATACAGCCACCAAATAGAATTTGACGTCGAAACGCACCCTGGCTGTGCCGGTCGAGAGTATGCCCGATTCATACGGTTCTCCCGTCGCCCTCTCTCTGTGCCGCTCGCCCAGAAAATAGGAGAGCAGGATCATGAAGGCGACCAGGGCGACTACCGCAAAAAAATAGACGGCCATGACCCAAAGAGTATTTGTCGAAGAGTTCATCATGTGACAAGAAAGCAGTTGTCCTAACATTTATTCGGAAGTGGAAGGGTACAGAGTCTTATACTTAATTCTCATCCATCAGGAGCACAATGTCAAGCAAACATGAATGAATTTCACTGGTTGGCCGGCATCTGCCGGCAACCTCGTCCACACTACTTAGCAGCAATGGCCTCGCGTTTACGTTCCTTACTCTATGATCCTCTTCCGCATGAGCTTGAACGGGAACGGGGCGAGGATGAGAAACACGACGAGGATCCAGACCGAGCTCCAGACCGCGCCGGAGAGCGTTCCCGCGGATAAGGCCCGGCAGATGTTCACCAGATGGTAGAGCGGGGTAAAGACGGCGATATCCGAGACCACGCGCGGCATCGAGTCGAGCGGAAAAAAAATCCCGGAGAACAGGAACAGCGGCGTCATGAAAAGGGTGTAGAAGTAGCTGAAGGAATCGATCCCCGGCACGATCGCGGCAAACATGATCGAGAGCTCCGCGAAGATCAGGCCGCAGAGAAAGATGAGCGGGATCGCGAGAACGATGAGGGGAGAGTCCACGAGCCCGAACAGGGCGATCACGATCGTTATCGTAATGCCGAATATCACGCTTTTTGTCGCCCCCCAGATGAGTTCCCCCGCCACCAGGTCGTCGAGGCTCACCGGCGTTGCGAGGATCGCGTCGAACGTCTTCTGGAACGTCATCCTGATGTACGTGCCGTAGGTGCACTCATATACCACGGCGAACATGGAAGAAGAGGCGACGATGCCCGGAGCGATGAATTTAATGTACGGCTGCCCGTTGATCTCCTTGATGAACGCGCCCAGCCCCAGCCCCATGGCCACCAGATAGAGGGCCGGCTCCGCAAAATTGAGGGCGAAGCTCGTCTTATAGAGCTTGGTGTACACCGTCCAGTGGCGCTGCCAGACCCTGAATGCCCGCTTAATCTGCAAGGCTCCTCCCCGCAAGTTTGAGATACACGTCCTCAAGGTTCCCGCCGTGCTTCGCCATAAGGTTCGACGGCGTATCCACGACCACGATCCTGCCCGAGTCCATGATCGCCACGCGGTCGCACAGTTTTTCCGCTTCTTCCATATAATGGGTCGTGAGCAGGAGCGTCGTGTTCTGGAATTTGAGATGGTTCAGCTTGTCCCAGACCGCGCGCCTGCTGTGGGGGTCGAGGCCGGTCGTGGGCTCGTCGAGGATCAGCAGTTCGGGATTGTTGATAAGCGACCGCGCGAGCAGCAGCCGGTGCTTCATCCCGCCCGAGAGCTGCTCGATCTTGACGCCCGCCTTGTCCTGGAGCCCGACGAACTCAAGGAGCGACCGAGCGAGGCGGATAGCGTCCTTTTTCCGGATATCGAAATACCTCGCGTACACGATCAGGTTCTCGAACACGCTGAGATCGGGGTCCAGGTTGTTGTCCTGGGGCATCACGCCGAGACGGGATTTTATCTCGCTCGGATGTTCGGTCACATCCATGCCGAAGACCGTGACCTTTCCCGCGGTCGGCGGCATGAAACAGGAGATGATGCGCATCACCGTGGTCTTGCCCGCGCCGTTCGGCCCGAGAAAGCCGAAGCACTCCCCCGCTGCGATGTCGAACGCAACATCGTTCACCGCTTTGACGTCGCCGAAATACTTAATCAGTCCCCGGGCGGTAACGATGTTCAAAGAGAGGCCTCACGAAGATTTTTTGCCGCGGTTGAACACGGTTCACAAATCAGCTCATAGCTCATCGCTGATAGTAAAACCAGGAGCTAAGAGCTTAATTGCCTCACACATCCAGGGTCACGCGGTTTCTGCCCGCGGCCTTGCTTTCGTACATGAGCTTGTCCGATCGTTTTAACAGTTCGGCGATCGTGTCCTCGGGCCGCGCAAGTGTCGCGCCGATGGAGACGGTCACCGGGTCGGGAGATACGACAGCGGCTCTCGATTGCTCAACGAGCATCCGGAACCGGTTTGCCGTTGCGATGAGCTCGGCCCTGTCGACATTTGCGATGACCCCGACGAATTCTTCGCCGCCCCAGCGCCCCAGCACGTCGAACGATCGCAGGTTTCTTGAAAGCGTCTTCGCTACCATCTTCAGCACCTCGTCTCCGACATCGTGGCCAAAGCGATCGTTAATGTCCTTGAAATGGTCTATGTCGATAAAGATGACGCCGAACGGCCATCCATACCTCTGCATCTCCTCATATCGTGCCTTCAGGGTGATCTCGGTGTACCGTCTGTTCGCGACCTCGGTGAGGGGATCAAGGTACATGATCTTCTCATACTCCGCGATCCGTTCGAGCACGGCCGCCTGCGGCTTGTTATCAGTAAATATCTCGACTGCACCGCTGACCTGCCCGCGGTCATCGCGAATGGGGGCGACACGAACGGAGATGGGAACACGGTGCCCGTCCTTGTGGAGGAGATAGACCTCGGCGCTTCGAAGCTTGCCGTCCGCCAGTGTTTCCGAGAGAGGGCATCCTCCGTTGCACAAGGGGGCCCCCTTCTCGTCGATATGCTTGAGGATATTGTCGGCACAGCATCTCCCCATCACCTCGTCGCTCATATAACCCGTAATTCTCTCGGCGCCCCTGTTCCAATACGTGATCGTTCTGTTCTTGTCGACAAAGTACACGCCGTCATACAGGTTATCAAGAAGGTTCTTGTAAAACTCGTCAGTGGAATTCATGATCCTGATCACTCCGGTGGAGCCTCTCCGGCAATTCCGCAAAGGCGGGCGGCCGCGGGGCAGAAATTTTACCCTGATACCGCTATGCCTTTTCCTTTACCGCTTCCATTGATTGCAGGATCCGCTCTATCTTTTCCTTGATATGCATCCTCTTCCCGTGGAAGTTCTGGAGTTCCTGCGCCTCGCGCCGGGCCTGGGCAAGTTCGTGCTCCAGTTCACGGACGCGTCCCGCAAGGCCCCTGTTCTCGGCAACAAGGGCCTGTACCCGCTTCTCCACTTCCGCAATTTTTTCCTCAATATTTTTCAACGCGTCTTTTCCCATTCTTCACTTTGGACCAAGGCAATCACGCCTCGGCGTGACTTGGTCCATAATTCTTTCACTGCCCTTTCACCTCTTCCTGCAGAAAGAGCGGGGCCAGCGCGCTTCCCGAGTATAACGGCGTAAGAGTGGCATTCTGCCCGGCCTTGCCGTAGATTCTCTTATATTCGGCATAATTTCGCAGCACTTTTTTCACGTATCCCCTGGTCTCGGAAAAGGGGATGGATTCGATGAACTCATCCCGATCCATGAAATGTCCGTTCTTGCCGAGCCATGATAACACCGCCTCGGGACCGGCGTTATAGGCTGCGCTGACAAAGAGCGGGTCTTCTTTGAACCGTTTCATGAGATGGCTGATGTACCACGTGCCGATGTTGATGCCCGTATCGGAATCAAAGAGCTTGTTCCGGTCGAATCCCCGCAATCTGATTGACTGCGCGACCCACTCGCCCGTGGACGGCATCACCTGCATCACGCCCCTCGCTCCCGCGGGCGACAGCGCCTCGGAGTGGAACTGACTTTCCTCGCGGATGATCGCCGCGACGAAGTACGGGTCCTGGCCGTATTTCCGGGAATACGAAAGGATGCTTTCCCAATAGCCCTGCGGATACGCGAGGAGCCAGAAATCTTCGGAGGTCTCCCGTGCGGCCCCCTCCAGATACCGCTCGTAATTCCGAAGCACAAGGATGAGCGAACGGTAATAATCTCCGAGCTCAAAGAAGGCTTTGCTCAGGCCAAGGAGTCCGCCCCGTTTGCGGGGGATCTTTTCCTGAAGGGCCCAGAGTTCGGCGGCCGCCTCTGTCTTCATGTTGAGATGCATGAGCTCCAACGTCTTTTTGAACGACGGTTCGGCGGAGAGCGCCCTCACCGCTTCTTCGGTCCATACCGGCGGCCCGTCGGCATCAGTGGACTCCTGGACATCCAGCGTAAAAGGCTCGCCGGCCTTTCCGTCCGTGTCGACAGAGAGCTCCTCTGCCACGGCAAGCGTGGAAACATCCATGTTCAACAGCTTCTCCGAGGAGCGGTGTCCATAATAGGTATATGGGCCTCTCACCAGCACCCTTCGGTAGTATCCCACCGCCCGCGACTTGTTCGCCCGTTTCTCCGCGGCCCTGCCCTGCCAGTACAGCGCCTGGGGCACAAGAAACGACCGGGGATACCTGAGAATAAGTTCCTGGAGGGTCTGCTCCGTGTTCTTAAAATCGCCGGATGTATAGTACGCCCATGCCTTCCACCAGATCGCGCTGTCCGCGAACTTGCTCTCGGGATACTCATCGGCCAGCCGGTCGTAGAACTTGAGCGCCTTCTTCATGTCGTTCGACTCGCGGTAGATGTTCCCGATGAGAAAAAGGGCGTCGTCCGCCCATGCGCTGTCCGGATACGCGGCAATGATCTTGAGATACGACCCGATGGCCTCTTCCTTCCTGCCGAGCCTGCTGTACACTTTTCCCAGCCACTTGAGCGCCTCCGCGCCGTGACGCTCGGGCGGATGCTCCTTCATCGTGTGCTCAAGCATGGAGGCGGCCTCCGAGCGCTTGCCGAGACGGAAAAGAGAGATGCCTGCCCGGAGAAGTATGTCCACCTTCTGCGAGTGTGCCGGCTCCCTATCGAGCACGGTCATGAACGCGTCGTATGCCTTGTCGTTCTGGTTCGCCTTAAAGAGGTTTCTCGCCCGTTCGTACATGTCATCGGGAGTAAGTTCGGGAATATCCGCTCCGCAGAGCTTGAGCTCGTCGAGCGCCTTCTGCGCTTCCTGGTCCGCGGGACTCCCGGGATAATTGATGTTCACTTCCTGGTAAGCCTTGACGGCCTGGGTTATCCTCGTGTCCGCTGCGAGCGCCTTGCCGAGTCCGAGACCCGCTTCGGGACACAGATCCGAACGCGGATAGTCCGTCAAAAACTTCTCATATGCCTCTGCCGCCCTGGGAAAGAAACCGGCATCGAACAGGACCTGCGCCTTCCGCAGGGTGGCGCGGATGACCCATGAACTTTTCGCGAAGTGGTCTATCAACTGCTGGTAAAGCTTGATCGCGTCTTCATATCGCGTTTTAGAGGAAAGGTGTTCTGCCAGAAAGAAAAGGGCGTAATCGGCGAGTTCCGGATACTCCGCGGGGACGCGAAGCAGAACAGTCTCGGCCTCGGCCGTCCGGTCAAGGGCAATGAGCGCCCGACCCGTTAGAAAGAGCGACCGCTTCTGCCAGGGATTGTTCGGATACTGCTCCATCACCTGCTGCGCAATGAGGATGGTTGTGGCCATGTCGTTGACCTTGTACGCATCCATGGCCAGGGAGAACCCTTCCTGAGGTCCGGCGATGACAGGCGCCGACGGAGGAGGAACCGAGACAACGACGGGAGCGGGCCCCTTATGCGAAGCGCAGGCAGTAAAAAAAAGAAGCGAGCAAACAGCGATAGTTCTTTTAAAATCAGCCATATATCCTTTTTACGTTCAATAATTACTTCTAAAGTATATATTCCATTGCCAAGCATGTCAATAGGAGTTCTTGAAATCGCTGTCAAGCTGTAGAGGCAATTAAAAGAAGATCTGACGTGAACTTGGCGCTGAGGGACATCAACAAGAAATTCTGAACATTAACAGAAGCGGGCCTGAAAAGTCGGGATTTGAGCGTTATAAGAATTGCACAGACCTCGAGGTCGGCGTAAAAATTTTCAGATTAGTCCCGGAGCGGAGCGAGGGAGAGAACGCGCGGGTGAGACGCGCATCTCATGCGCGTCGGACCCGCAGGTTGAACTACTGGTCACTTTTTTTGTGATGTTTCATTGAAGTCTTGACGAACTGTCCGAATTTCCTGTCTTTTCTACGCTTTTCAACGTAGGACAGTTCATTGTATTCAGATTCTTTCATCAGCTTCAAATAGCTCTGGTATCGATCCGCTTGCAATGTGCCATTTTCAATTGCGTTTAGGAGTGCGCAACCGACTTCCTGAGTATGAGTGCAATTGGCAAAACGGCAGGTTTTTGAAAGACTCCAAATATCAGCGAAGCTTTCCTCAAGACCTGAGCTGACGCCGATATTCCCCAGTTCCCTCATTCCAGGGGTGTCTATCAGCATTGCCCCATGATCAAGGACGATAAGTTGGCGCTGCGCTGTCGTATGTTTGCCCTTTCCGTCGCTTGCACGTACTGTGTTTGTCTCAAATAGATCACGGCCTATGATATGGTTCAAGAGCGTTGTTTTGCCTACTCCGGAAGACCCGACCAGGCAATATGTTTTGCCCGGCTCCAGTAGCTGTCGCACTTGATCCACTCCAAAGCCGGTCACGTTGCTGAGTGGAAGGACTTTGCATTTGATATTGGCTTGACGTACCTCTGATATTCTTTGCTCCAGCTTCTCGGGGCTGACGAGGTCGCTTTTTGTCAGGAGCAGTATCGGTTCAATGTTTCCTTCGTTTACCATAACAAGGTAGCGCTCCAGCCTGCGCAGATTGAAATCGAAATCACAAGCTTGCACGATCAAGGCGGAATCTATGTTGACCGCGATCATCTGGTAGTCGATTTTTTTCCCAGGGGTTTTTCTCCGTAAAAAAGATTTGCGTGGGAGCAGGCCATGGATGATGGCAAAGGTGTCATCGTTGTGGAACTGGACAAGTGCCCAATCACCTACCGAAGGAAGGTCTATGCTCGACTCAGCGGAGTAAACGAAACTGCCTGCCGCTTCAGCGAGAACTTCGCTGGCTTCATTTCTTACGAGGTAGCTGTCCCTGTGGACAGCGGTCACGCGCGCCACGGTGCAGTCTGGTCTCAGCGCCTCCGATCTTTTGTCTTCAAACCACTGATCAAATCCGAGAGTTATAAGTTCCATAATAAGTTAATCCCGGGGCTGACGCGCCGCTTTTTTGGCGCGTCGCAGTCGAACCGCAAGTTAGATCCTTTCTATAGCCAAATGTTCTTCTGGTCCGAACCTATCAATTATAAAATGATGGATTTTTATTCCACGAAATCGCCACTCGTAGTAAGGTTCAGCACTATTCGGATCTTCCGAGCGTTGAGGCCTACCAAAGGCAGCTTCAACAACAGATTGAAACTCTTCGAATGATTTTTTTATATCGAGTGGTGTCTTTCTGAAAAATTCAAGTTTAATTAATTTTCCATCTCGCGTCCTGTTTCTGCGTGGCTCAATTTTCCTTACGTCTTTCGCGCCCAGGGATGCCATATATTTCTCAAATTCCCGCCTTGATTTTTCATCATTAATTTGAAAATGGAAGCCAAGTTCGTGTCGTAAGCTTCCAAGCGACTGGCAGGAAATATAGTAGTAGCCGTCAGTAACTTTTTTTAATCCATGTTTATCGAGCAAACTGTGCAAACCGTTTTCGTCTATGTCCCAGGGAATAAAAACCTTCGGGTCGTCGATTTGATAACCAATAGCAAGATTCAAGGGGGGCGGGTTGTACAGAAATCTCTCGCGCGAGTGATAAACAGCTAGTGCCGCGATTAGGATAACTGCGATTATTATGACGACTATGCTCATCTTCACTTCACACCTCTAACTACGAGCTAAGGGCGCGGTTGCTTTTCCGCGCCCCTCATGAGCGACTTGTTAATGATCACTTTTTTTTATTCTAGTTTTCTTAGCGGCATCAAAAAGGGAATAGAGTTCATTGTATCTTAGTACCTTTAAGTTCTTCATTATAAGTCGATATTCTTCATAGACATCATGATTCTCGACATCGGCCAAAAAAGCTATTATACTCAGTCGTTGGTTAACAGGCTTTGATAGAAGAGCTTGTGCAAGTTCCCTTGTGTTTGCCGCACCATATTCGGCAAGCTGATGCTGTAGAATTCCAATTGCGTCAGCATCCCAATGCCCATTAGTAGCGACGCCCATCCAAATAGACAGAACCTTCTCAGGATATTTTTTGTATAAGTTCTCCAATAAAGCAAGATGTTCAAAATGCGTCGAATAGAGTTCGTCAAGATTGTCTTCATTGCCATTGAATGTTTTCTTGAACTTCTCAAATGTTGCAGGGAAAGCGTTAAGATATTCTTTTTCCGCGAGTGTACCCTGGCCATTTTCGACTGCCTGCCGCAGATTTTCAAGCTTGGTGGACTCTATGGATACTGCAGCATAACTTGCTGAGATCAAAGTCAAAATTGATATTATCGAAAATATGTATTTCATCCTCATAATCACCTCCCTGACCATTAATCCCGGCGGTAAGTCGCGGCCCGCGCAGCGGGGCTGTCGATCTTGCCTGCCTGGTTCTCCCCGGAGCGAAGCGAGGGGAAGAACGCGACGCTGAGGGGCGCGTTTTTAGCGACCCTCTCGAGCGTTCAGGTTAGGATCGTTGCTGTTTCAATATCTGATATTTGTGCCAAACATTATCTTCGGGACCGCTCGTAATTCTTTTAAAACACCAGCCGCAGGGAAAGGATTCGCCGCCTCGCCAATGAATAGGGTATGATTTCTCACCGGCAACAGGGTGGTCTCTTTCCCATTTTGCATCTGGTTCGGTTCTTTTTATGACTTCTCCGATATAGGCACCGTACGCCATGGCCAATCCATTGACTGCTATTGATGTCTTATCTTTTAAATATTGTTCATGAATTTTACTGAGCACTGCCTCTACTTTTTCAATCGATTGCACACTGTAATCTAGTTTGACATGATTTTCTTTTGCAGCGTCCTTGACGGCTTCTGCTGCAAAATATGTCATCATCTCATCCGTATTCTTGAATTCTGTCTTTTGAAAAGATTTCTTTTGGGCGCTGTAAATAGCTATCCCAGCAACAACTACGATTACGACGAGGATGAGTATATTCATCGTCTTCATTTTGTCCCCCGACTAACACCTGTGGTCAACTCTGTTTAAGCCATGATCGAATGCTATTTGCCATTGACTGACTGTTTCCAACCGCAGGCAAATGAAACCATTTCCCCGTTTGTAATTGAAGTGAGACAGGGCAGCCTGACGACCAGGATACGTCCGCTATATCTTTGCGTGAGAAAATTACAGATCGAAAATTAGAAACACATTCAAGAGTGTCAGACGAAATCCGAACTCGTGCGAGAATAACATCCACTAAGCCAGCAAAAAAGGCTACGGCAAGCAGTCCCAGTGTAATTGTCAGAATACTCATGCCTTGTTTTGATCCAATCGATACCAGACCAGCAGCGGAAGTAACTAAGCCAATAGCTACTATAGCAATCGCCCAGATGGGGTATCGAAATGTCAATGTCTTTGCAGTCATCTTCTTTTATCCATGGACTAATCCCGGCGGTAACTCGCCCCCGCGCAGCGGGGTGTCGATGTTGACTGCCTGGTTCTTCGCCCGAGCTTCGCGAGGGCGAATGGCAGTCGAGTTCATAGGAGTTCATAGGGTCAGGTCTATAATGTTTATATTCTGTCAC
>DATDRO010000244.1:0-4726 GCA_035291685.1 Nitrospirota bacterium
TACATCTCTCCTCCGGATGAACTTTTATGGAAACATTTCTTTTACGAAATCAGGAAACCCTTCATCAAGAATTTTGATAAAGAACGCATTCGCTTCGCGGCCTATGCGATTGACATGGTGGGCGCCGTCATCCCTCTCGACCCGCCCGTGGAACACGACTTTCCCCCCGTCTTTCTCTATCACGAGTTCGACCTGCTCGCCGGGGGTAAGGTCAAGCATTATTCCCGCCACTTTGATGCCGACCACTGAATAATCTATTGAGTATATCTGCACGGCCTGTCCGCCTGCCTTGAGATCGATCCGGAGCTCCCTTTTAAACCTCGTGGTATTTCTTTTACTCTTTCCATAAATGGTCATGTATCGCTCCCCTCGATTAGAGCATTCAGGACAGGTTATGATTGGAGCCGGGGCAGACGCAGGCGCTTCGGGCAAAAATACCGACTCTGCCGAATTTCAAGGACTTATAGCACGCTAAGCGGCAGAGCGAGTGGCTGACCCGTGCAGTTACTGAAAAGGTATAATAAAGTCGCCTGAAAATCAAGGAAGATTTATCAAGATGGCCGTTTTTTTTGATCACGGGATGGTCGTTAATATCACCCTGCCGTCTCAATTTTGGGACTTTGGAAGATTGAATTGTCAAAAGGAAGGTTGTGAAAGGGAAAATGCAACGTAGAGAAAAATGTATTATTTCTTCCTGAAGAGAAAATACAACTCCCCTTCCTGCTGCATGTATCCTGCCGCGATCTCAGCCTCGGGCCCCTGGCCCCAGAACAGGTCGACCCTGCCCGGGCCTTTGATAGCGCCTCCCGTGTCCTGGTTCAGCACGAATCGGGTAAAGGGCGCCCATTCTTTTATGGCGTTGTTCCCGATGACCGGCTTCTCTGTATGAATGATCCCTATCGCCCCTTTGGGGAAGAGCTTGCTGTCCACGGCAATGGAACGGCCCGGCGTAAGCGGTACACCGATGTTCCCGACCGAGGGGCCCATGTCGATGCGAAAGAACACGTAGCTGGGGTTCTGGTTCAGCACCTTAAAGAGCTCTTCCGGATGGGCCCGCAAATATTCCCGAATGGCCTGCAGGGACATCTTGTCCCTGGGAATGGCGCCGGCATCTATCAGGTATTTGCCGAGGCTCCGGTAGGGCCTCCCGTTCTGGCCGTCGTAGAGCACACTGATGACATTGCCGTCTCCGAGGTCAACCTTGCCCGAGCCCTGCACCTGCAGCGTATAGATGTCAAGGATGTCCGCGCACCAGAGTATTTCAAGGTCCCTCCCGGCAAAAGCTTTTTTCTGGTCTATATCTTCGCGGGAATAGTAGGGAACGACCTTCCTGCCTTCAAGCCTGCCGAATATTTTATTCCTGGGAAAGCCGTTGCCGAACAGGGAAAGATCGATCTCGATGATATCATCCGGCCTTTTATAGAGAGGATATTTGTAGACATCATCCGCGTTCAGCCTGCACGCAAGCACGGGCTCGTAGTAGCCGGTGAACAGCACTTTTCCGCCCCCGTTCGATCCGACCGAGCGATAGAGGACAAAGTCTTTTTTGATCTGTTCCGCTTTTTGATCGAGCGAGAGTGAATCGTTTTCTATTATCAGGAGAAAATTCCGGGCCGTGACGATCATGTCAAGGGCCGCGGCCCGTTCCGGCCCCAGGGAGAACTGGGCATCCGAAGGAAGTTTTTTGTAATACTCAAGGCTCTGCCTCACCGCTTCAGCCAGGCCCTTGAACTCTCTATCGTCCCGCGGCGCAACCGCCCTCCACCACGAGATGGACTCAAGCGCGTCCTCCGGCTTCGTCACCGGCGCATGGGCGCAGGCGGAAAGAAGGAGAAGGAGGATTAATGCCGAATTAATTTTTTTCATACGATTGCCGCCTTATCAAATGATATCTCTTGCGTTGAGATGATCCCTTATTCCCGCCTGTTCCTGAAGGTCATCTCCAACATGCCGACGATGGGGTTAGGGTATCAGTTGATACCGTTCAGGAGAAAGCAGAAGGCGTAACGGTTAAGTAATAGGGACCTCACCAATAAAGGTCCTTTCATCCTGACGGGAAGAATCACGGGAGCGTGGTTATATCATCAATTGCATTCCACGCTGCGAAGACCCTCGCGTTATTACATTCCGTGTCAACGGGGACCAGGAAGAAACCCTTTTTGCTGCCATCGGATTTTAAAAAGGAAGGTATCTTGTCAGGCGGCACATCAGCTTCCAGAAAACCCACCAGCTTCTCTCCATCAAGGAATTTGACAAAAACCTTGCGGCCCGGTTTCTTACCAGGGCCATAAACCTTTTTTTCTTTGTACTCTTTAGATCCGTCGAATGTTTTTACGTAGAAGATCGCCTTCAAATCCTCTATCGGCACCACGTGTTCCCTGCCGGTATCCGCCTCTTTAATGATCACCGTCGCGGAATCGCCGGTAAACTTGCCCACATACCCCTTCAACAGCCTTTTGTCATTAAATCTCGCTACAACCTTTTCATTATCACTCATCACGACCCCCATGGTCTTTTACCGCTTTTCTGTTTTCCGTATCCCTTCCAAAGCTTTTCTTCCTTCACGGCTTTTCCGGCGATTTGTTTGTGTTTGCCTGGGAAAGCTTAACCGTTTCTTTCAGACTTGTCAATTGTCATTCCATAACAGGGCTCAGGCAAAAAAAGATCGGCGAGAAACTGTTTCTCGCCGATCCATGATCAGAACCAGGTTGTGATGTTCAGTTAGGTGGTATATCCTGTCTCGCCGTGCTGGGTGATATCGATCCCTTCTGTTTCCTGCTCCACGTCGACCCGGACCCCAACGACCTTTTCAATGATCTTGAAAAGGATCAGGCTCACCACAAAGGAATAGAGCGCGATCAGGGCCACGGCCCCTGCCTGCACAGCGAGCTGCCGGGGATTACCAAAGAACATGCCGTTCGCGCCCGCTGAATTTATCGCGAGCGACGCAAAAAGGCCTGCGGCGACAGTCCCAAGCGTGCCTCCCACGCCGTGCACGCCGAAGGCATCGAGAGAGTCATCATATCTGAACTTTGTCTTTGCATTGAGCGCAGTGTAGCACAGCAGCCCTGCCGCGATGCCGATCATGAGCGCGGGCATGGGGCCGACGAAACCGGCGGCCGGCGTGATCGTGGCGAGGCCCGCGATGGCGCCCGTGGCAGCGCCGAACATCGTGGGCTTGCCGCGGTGATACCACTCAACGAACATCCAGGTCAGGGTCGCAGACACGGCCGCCGTATGGGTAGTGACAAACGCCATGGTAGCAAGCCCGCCGGAAGACAGGGCGCTTCCCGCATTGAAACCGAACCAGCCGAACCAGAGGAGCCCCGCGCCGAGCACGGTCATCGGAAGGTCATGGGGGGGCATGGGTTCCTGAAGGAAGCCCTTGCGTTTGCCGATGTAGAGCGCGGCCGCGAGCGCGGAGAACCCTGATGACGCGTGGACCACGATGCCGCCGGCAAAATCGAGCACGCCGAGCTGCCTGAGCCACCCGTTGTTTCCCCACACCCAGTGGGCAACCGGGTCGTAGACGATCGTGGTCCAGACAAGCGTAAAGATAATGTACGCTGAAAATTTCATTCTCTCGGCAAAGGCGCCGCTGATAAGCGCCGGCGTGATTACCGCGAACATGGCCTGATAGATCATGAACGCAAGGTGCGGGACCGTGGGCGCGTAATCGGCATTCGGCGTGAGCCCGACACCGGTGAGCCCTGCCCAGCTGAGATTGCCGATGATCCCGTTGATGTCAGGCCCGAAGGCAAGCGAGTAGCCGAACAAGATCCACTGGACGCTCACGAGCGCGATGGCCACAAAGCTGTGCATGATGGTGCCGAGCACGTTCTTTCTTCTGACCATGCCGCCGTAAAACAGCGCGAGCCCCGGCGTCATGAGCATCACGAGCGCCGTCGATATAAGTATCCAGGCCGTGTCGCCTGTGTCGATCCTGGGTGCGGCTGATGCTGCCTCGGCTGCCGCAACTCCTGCTGCAAAGAACAGAAATAGAAAGAGTGCCATGGACGTCCTTATCGTCATTTTCACAACTCAATCCTCCCGAAATATTTTTGCAATTTCTTCCGCAGTTAACTGTTGATAGTTACCAGTTGTCAGTTATCAGTTAGTTTATCAGCACGCTATGCGCCGGAGCGAATAGCTGACCCGAGTATTGAAGCTCCCTGCCGTCCCGCCATGGCGGGACGGGGAATGCGCCCACTCCAGAATTCACGAAGCCGATCTCTTTCTTACAACGCGGCATCACCGGTCTCACCCGTCCTGATGCGGATCACTTCTTCCACATTTATAACAAAGATTTTGCCGTCGCCCACCTTGCCTGACCGGGCGGCCTTCACCGCTGCGTCGATGACCTGTTTCGCCATGTTGTCGGCAACCACGATCTCTATCTCGACCTTGGGCACGAAATCCACGGTGTACTCCGCGCCGCGATAGACCTCTTTGTGTCCCTTCTGGCGGCCGAAACCCTTGACCTCGGAGACGGTCATGCCATGGACATTCAGCGCCGTCACCGCGGCCTTCACCTCTTCGAGCTTATACGGCTGAACAATGCATTTGACTAATTTCATGTGCCTGCCCCCCTTGCTTTTATAATATGCAGTAGGTGAAAATATAAGCAAGTGTCATACCAGAAAATAATAATCGGAACACAATGAAATTATTAGAAATGGAGAGAAATAAATCTCAGCGAGGTGGTTAAAATAAAGGCAGGTGATGA
>DATDRO010000245.1:0-3320 GCA_035291685.1 Nitrospirota bacterium
GCCCCTGAGCGCTCGCCGTGTTGAAGCGTGCTGCACGCATCAGGTGGATCGTCTATAGCAATTACCTGATAGCTGAAGCATCATACGAAGATGATGTTTCCGCATTCCGGCGCGCTATACGGCGAAGCGAAGGGGTTGCCTGCAAGCTTCAATGTCTATTTTCAGGCTCTTCCTTCGGATTGTTTATTTCTCTGATATTTTTTCCACAAGCGAGCGCGTCATCTCGGATGCCAGCGCACTGGCGGTATTCACCTTCCCGTAGTCAAAAAAGTACACGCCGTCGTCCCCCCGGTTGTAGCTCTCAGAGGCCCAGACCATTTTTTTTGCCGACCGCTCTATGACCAGCACAAAGAAATCCACGTTCGGCCTGCCCCGCGAGCTCTCGTCGTCATGGTAACGTGCGACCTCTCCGGTGAAGATGAGGTCAGCGCCGAGGCTCTGGGCAATGAGATCTTCATCGGCCAGGGAAAGCCCTTCATTCATGATGACCCTGAAATTCAGGAGTTTCTGCCGCAACACGCCCGGCTCGATGACGGAAAAGTTTCCCGAAGCCGCCAGGTCCTTTACCAGATGAAGCACCACGATCTCCCCGGCATTCTTCCGGTCGCTCGAATTGAAGAACGGGGTGACCGCTACCGCATAGTTCGCCTTCTCACGGGGCAGAGAGAGCGCGCGGTAAACTATTTTTGGCTCAAATCTCTTTTTTCCACCCCTCCGTTCCGCTCGCTCGCGTTTTCCGGAAAGGTGTCCGGCAAGGGAGTCCGCGAGCATTCTAAGGACCTTTCCCCTCAGCACCGCGGGATCGTCTATGAGACCGAGCCCGAGGATGCCCGGCGAGTCATCGCCTGCCATGCCCATGATGTCCATCCAGAGGATCAGCGGAGGGTCTCCGAGAGATACCAGACGGCAGATCACCGCGATCTCCGGCGGGGCGTTTTCATTATATTGTTCCAGGGATGTGATAAGAACGGCATCGGCCCCGAGCTCCGCCTTCAATGCCAGCGCCGTTTCCGTATCGATCCCTCCCGTATACCGGACGCGGTGTCGCGCCATGAACCCTTCAATCTTCTCGTCGCCGAGGAGGCTCACGTCCGACCCGGTGATGTCCTTCATCAGCGCCTGGCGCATCTCTTTCAGCGGCGCGGGTTTTCCACTCAGGTTTTCGACGGGGAAAACGGCAACACTGAGCTTTTTCCCGCGTTCAACGGGTCCCGCCGTCGGGGACAGGCCCTTCACCGCGCATCCGTTCAGACCAATGAGCCCGGCAAGGACAAGGGCAAGGGCCTTATTTAAAGAGTTTATTGATGACATCCTTGACGGCTTTTTCCGTACTGTCGTTCAGCGGTTCGCCGCCTCCGCCGAGCAGTCGTTCCTTCATGCCGATCCCGCCTTTCGTCGACGATGCGGACCATACGATCTTTCCTGTCTGCGCCTCTATCATCTGAAGGCTCAGGGAGACCACGTTCGCCGAGGCGGTGCCCGATCGCACCTCTCCATATTCCCTGACGACGCCGGTGATGACGGCGTCCGCCTTGACGAACACCGCAAATTTCAATATCTCTTCTTTCGTCGGAGCCGCCGGGTTGGTGATCCCCGCGGCAAGGGCCGCCCGTGCGACCTCGCCCTGCGGAACGACATAGACCCCGCCGGTTGCCAGGAGCATGGTCATAAAGACGTCCCGCACCCGTTCTCCCGCCAGCTGGTCCCGCGTAAGGTTCGCAAACGGCATGATCGCAACGGTCCGTATCGCCCCAAAATCCATGTTCGGGTCCCGGTAGACATCTCCGCGCGTCGCGCACGCGGTAAACGAGACAAGGATACAGAACAGGATGCCGCCCTGAAGACCCTTGATTGCCCTTCTGATCAGCATTGACATCTCCCTTGACTGTTGTTTCTCCACATAGTTCCCATCTCCCCGGCGCACTCAAAAAAACATCTTCAGGTTCGCGTTGAACGACTTTGACTCGGTGGCCTGCGATGTGGATTCACTCTTCAGGATCAGGTAAGACATATTCAAAAAGGTGCGCGGGATGATATTCCACCGTATGCTCGGCGTGATCAGCGTGTCTTTTCCGTTATCATCGGACCTCAGGTTCTCATTGTACGAAAAGTTGAACTGAAGAGCTCCTCCCGGAAACGGCGACCAGGTTCCCGCGTAATTCCGGACCGTACTGGTTTTCCTATCATTCTGCGAAACGACCCCGATCGACGAAAAAAGGTACACCGTGGTCCAGGGATTGAAGGCCACGCTCGCGTCTCCCCGGCGACTGAACGTGGAAATCGCTTCCATACCCCCGCCCGATTGTTTTGTCGCGGTGTCCGAATAACTGACGCTTATGTTCATGGTGCGATAGGGAACGAGGCTCGCTCCAAAAGTAAGGACCGTGTTGTCGGTCTCCTGCCTCGTCTCGGACGTTGCGGAGCTCACCCCGCCGGAAAGGTTCACGTTGACACCCCGGTAGAGCTCCGCCGAGTTGTTGAGAAACACGGAGCTGATATCGCTTGATCGCCCGGCTGTGCTCTCGGTCCGGCCGCTCATGACAAGGCTGTTGCTCAACGTCGGAAGTGGGACGGCCATGAGGGACGCGCTGTACACATAGGAAACCCTCTTTCCCGCGGTCTCCTCACCGTCTTCCCGGGCGATCCGCGCAGACCCGGTAAAGACCCTGCTGAGCCGCTGGCTCAGGGTGAGACCGTTTGACAGGATGTAGCGCGTCAGGCCGGTCGGGTCCGTCTTCGTGTGCCAATAATAGAAATCATAATAGAGATATGGGTTGTCCAAAAGCCTTGCCCTCGCGCTCAGGTCATAGATCTGAGTGGTCCTCGTGGTCCTTTCATTTACCATTGCCGGCACCCTTTGGACGGACGCCTGGAGCTCTGTCACAAATATGTCACTCGCTTTACTCATATCAAAACCCGGAACGTTCACGGTTGCCGCGAGCGGCGTGGTGACGACTTTTATGTAACGCGTCGTAACACTCGTAAAGTTCAACTCAAATCGCCACTTGTCGAGGACTTGGACGACAGAAGCGACAGAGATCTGCTGCACGAGGCTCACCCAGTTCTGGTTATCCGAGCTTACGTAAACATCCCATTTGAAGGTGCTCGCGACCGCGTCCGGCAGCTCTCGATCCACCCAAACGAAGAGATTACCAACCTCTGTCGAAACAACAAAATCCAGCCCCATGTTTCGGTATGCAGTATCAGGGGGCATCTGTTGAGAAGGATTTTGTCCTATGTTTATACCGCTGCTTGCAGTAAGATCTCCGTCGATCAGGGCAGTATTCGGATTCAGCGCGCCGTTCGCGGGCGTGTCATTA
>DATDRO010000246.1:0-2640 GCA_035291685.1 Nitrospirota bacterium
TTTGCCGCACGACATCCATTCCCACTCCGCGCCCGGAGATGTCGGTTATAAAATTGCTTGTGCTAAAACCCGGTCTGAATATAAGGTTTATTACATCGTGTTCGGGCATTTGGTTTAGTGCCTCTGGAGTATAAATCCGCTTGTCAATTGCCTTTTGCCGAACCTTGTCCAGCGGAATACCCCCACCGTCGTCCGAAACGTGAACGAATACGCTACCCCCTTCATAGCCGGCGGCGATGCTTATATTTCCGGTTTCTGGCTTGCCGGATCCTTTGCGTTGCTCGGCGGACTCAATTCCGTGATCAATGCAATTTCTAATCATGTGCATCAACGGATCACCGATATTCTCGATGACTTTTTTGTCAAGCTCCGTTTCGCCGCCGGTAATTTTTAAATCTATTGTTTTGTTGCATGAAACGGCAATGTCCCGCGCATAACGCGGGAACGTGTCAAGAATTGTGGAAATGGGCAGCATCCTCAGGCGTGATCCCCTATCAATTAACTGGTCGGTTAATATGGATTGGTAAGCGACATCGTTTTTATATTCCACCCAAAACTGCTTGATGCTGTTTACAGAGGTTGCAAGGGCTGCTTTTGTCACCTCGTATGCATTTTGTTCATGAATGTTTTTGTTGATATTTTCGGGCAGCGCCTCAATTGTGCCTCGCAGGTTTTTGAGAATGGATTCCAGCGTATTCCCATGTTCCCGAAGGCGGCTTTGGCTGGAAATTATCTCACCCATAATTTTGATGGATTCGTCGAGCTTGGAGGCGCTTATCCTCAAGGTCTCGTCCGTTTTGGCCGCAGCCTCTTTCTGCGTCGCCGGGACGGCTGCATATGGCTTGTTTGGGCTGAAGGAGAGGGGCGGTTCAGCCTGTGCCGCACTGAGGGGAATGGGGGAAGGTTGGTCGAATGAGGTTTGTTCCGTAACGGCAATGCTTTTTTGCGGTTCCTCTCCTTTGAGAACGGCGGCAAGTGATTTCAGAACGGGCTCGTGATCGAAACCGGCATCGTTTTTTGACTGACGCACATCGATAAGCGCCGCAGAAATAACGTCAATGGTATTAAACAGCACACTGAACTGCGCCTGTGTAAGCTTTAACTCGCCTTTTTTAACCGTCTCAAGTGCGTCTTCGAGTATATGGGCCACAGCGCTTATTTTGGAAAGACCAAGCATCCTGCCCGACCCCTTGATTGTATGAGCGGACCTGAAGATCAGATTTATCGTTTCGGTGTCGTCCTGGGTTTTTTCAAGGGCCACCAGGCCGTCACTAATTTTTTGTAGGTGTTCGGTCGCTTCGTCGCAAAACCTGCCGATGTATTTTGTCCTGTCAATTTTCATGTAAGTCTCGGCGTTTTCTGAAGCCCGCGGGATATTTTATCAATATTAAATCTACAGAGCCTGGCGATCTGGTTGGTTGGGAAAGCTAACAGAAAAAAAGTAAGTTCATGTCCCGATTCGCCGTTTTTTTCGAGAATAGAAGCGACGATCCCATACTCGTATGCTGCACCCCGCAGGTCGTCCTTTTGATAATAAAGCTCGGCAAGATAGAAATGGGCGAGCCAGCACTGGGGCTTAATGAAAACGGCCTTTTTAAATAGCCGGATCGCCTCGCCGTCCAGTTCTTTGGTCTTTTCGATAATCCCTACAAGCAGAAGCCCCTCAATATCCCATTCGTCAATAGCCAACAGGGTTCTCACCGCTTCCTCTGCCAGGCTGATATTTTGCATGTTTAAAAGTATGCTCGCTTTAAGCGAATACACTTTTTTAAAACTGCTGTCCTTCTCAAGAATGGATTTAATTGCAAGCAACGCTGCCGGATATTCTTTGCCAATTGCCAGAGAAAGGGCATCTTCAAACATCGCGTGGGATTCTCTTCGGTCTTCTTCCCTATGCGGAGCTATCGGCTTGGCGGAAGCGGAAAGTTTGGCAGGTGCATTAGGGGATTCTTTCGCACTCTTAACAATGGTATGCCGCGCTGGTGTCGGAGTTCTTTCCGGCAAGGCAACCGGGCGCGCTCGATGCTCCTCAAGCGGAAGCTCTATTCTTTTCCGATAAACAAAGGCGTTGTCCATTTCCTGCAAGAAAAGAATCCCAAGGTTATGAAAATAAGTTTCGGAGGATGCAAGAAAGAGATAACCGTCGTTTACCAGCAATTTGGATAGATTCCTGAATATCTTCTTTTGCGCGTCCGCAGAAAAGTAAATGGAGACATTCCTATAAAAAATGATGTCCATAGAGCTTAGTTGAGCTGGGTATTGGTTGTCGAAGAGATTCAAGACCTGGAATTCAACCACCTTTTTTAAAAGACCTGAAACCTCGTAAGACCTCTGGGCAGCATCGGCCTTTGGAGTGAAATATTTCTCACGAATTTGCGAATTGGTTCCCCTGAATGAATGACTTTTGTATATCCCGGCGCGTGCGGCATTTATGACGTTATTGTCAATATCCACTCCAAACACCTCTATCCTGTCCAAAATTGAGGCGCCATATTTTTCAACCAGCGAGATGACGATTGAAAACGGTTCTTCTCCGGTGGAACAGCCTGCGCTCAAGAAGCGCACTTTCTTGCCTGGCGGTTTGAGCCGCAAAATTTCCGGGAAAATTGTCTCTATCAAAGCCTTGAAGTGGGATGGCTC
>DATDRO010000247.1:0-5274 GCA_035291685.1 Nitrospirota bacterium
TGTCGAAGACCTCCGCCCCATGCGATACACCGTGATGCCCGACAGGATCGAGACCGGGACGTTCGTGATCGCCGCGGCCATAACCGGGGGCTCGATCTTGATAAAAAACTGTTCGCCCGGGCATCTTGATGCCGTCCTCGCGAAGGTCGCCGAGGCCGGTGCCGGGGTAAAAACAGGAGAAGGGACGATCCGGATAACGGGACAGCGCAACATCAAGCCGCTCAACATCAAGACCCTCCCCTATCCGGGTTTTCCCACGGACATGCAGGCGCAGTTCATGAGCCTCATGGCCCTGGCCGGTGGGACAAGCGTGATCAACGAGACCATCTTCGAGAACCGCTTTACGCACGTGGCCGAACTCCGGCGAATGGGCGCCGACATCCAGATCGAGGGCCGGAGCGCCATCGTAAAGGGCGTGCCGAAACTTTCGGCCGCGCCGGTCATGGCAACGGACCTCCGCGCGAGCGCCTCGCTCATCCTCGCCGGGCTTGCGGCGGAAGGCCAGACGGTGATTTCGCGCATCTATCATCTCGATCGGGGGTACGAGAACATCGAGCAGAAGCTGTCGGCTTTGGGAGCTGACATAAAAAGAGTTTAAGACAATATCAACCACGGAGACACGGAGGCACAGAGGAGACCCCAACCAAGGACTTTAAATTTAGTTTTTTCTCCGTGTCTCAGTGCCTCCGTGGTAAATCTTTAAAAGGAATTTTCATGAAGACTATCGATTCAAAACAAAAAGACATCGCAGCCGAGCTCAAGCGCATAGTGAACCGCGGCGAGGCCGCCACCGAGGAAGTGGCCGCGGCGGTCAAGAACGTCGTGGAGCGGGTGCGAAAGCAGGGTGACCCGGCCGTGCTCGAATTTACCGAGAAGTTCGACCGGGCAAGTCTCGCCCTCAAGGACATCAGGGTAACGCCGGAAGAGATCCGGGACGCCTACACAAAGGTGGATCAGAAAAAGGTTGACGCCCTCAAGCTTGCGGCGCAGAATATCCGGCATTTTCACGAGAAGCAAAAGATGAGTTCCTGGGTCAGCCAGGAGGCCGACGGCGTGATCCTGGGCCAGCTCGCCCGGCCGATCCGGAGCGTCGGCATCTATGTTCCGGGAGGCAAGGCCTGCTACCCGTCGTCCGTGCTCATGAACGTCATTCCGGCCATGGTGGCGGGGGTGGAGCAGCTTGTCATGTGCTCTCCGGCGCCCGGCGGGAACCTGAACCCCTACATCCTCGTTGCCGCGGACATCGCGGGGGTAAAAGAGATCTATAAGATCGGCGGCGCGCAGGCCATCGCGGCCATGGCGTATGGGACGGCGACGATCCCCCGGGTTGACAAGATCGTCGGCCCGGGAAACATCTACGTGGCCACGGCAAAGCGGTACGTCTTCGGGCAGGTGGACATCGATATGATCGCGGGCCCGAGCGAGATCCTGATCATCGCCGACGAAACAGCGGACGCGTCCTTTGTCGCGTCCGACCTTCTCTCGCAGGCCGAGCACGACGAACTCGCATCGTCCATCCTGATCACGACGTCGCACGGGCTGGCCGTGAAGGTGGATGCGGAGATCGAGCGTCAACTTGCCAACCTCGCGCGGAAAGAGATCGCGCGCAAGGCCATTGACCGGTTCGGGGTCATCGTGCTCGTCGAGAGCATGCAGGAAGCGGCCGAGGTCTCGAACTCCATTGCGCCCGAGCACCTTGAGCTCGCCGTGGAAAAACCGTTCGAGCTTTTGAGCCTGATCAAGAACGCCGGCGCCATTTTTCTCGGCCACTTTACGCCGGAATCCGTGGGAGACTACATTGCCGGGCCGAACCACGTGCTTCCCACCGGGGGCACGGCACGGTTCTTCTCGCCCCTTTCAACGGACAGCTTCATGAAAAAATCCAGCCTGATCTTCTATACTAAAGAAGGCCTGGACAAGGTGGGCGAGGCCGTGATGCAGATCGCGGACGTGGAGGGCCTCGATGCGCACGGGAACACGATCAGGGTGAGGATGGGGAAGAAGTAAAACTTCAGAAGTCAGAAGACAGAAGACAGAAGTCAGAAGTTTTTGTAATTCTCCTGACTCCTGAATTCTGACTCCCGGCTCCTTTACACAGGAAGGAGATCATATGTCTGTTAAATTAAAGAAGACCGCCGGCAAACAAGGGCCTGTTGGTCAAAAATTGAAACTCGGCCTGCCCAAGGGGAGCCTGCAGGAAGCAACGTTCAAGCTCTTTGCCAAGGCGGGATACCGCGTCCAGGTCGGATCGCGCAGTTATTATCCGAGCATAGACGACCCGGACATCGAGTGCATCATGGTCCGCGCCCAGGAAATGGCCCGTTACGTGGACAACGGCATCTTCGACGTGGGCCTGACAGGCAAGGACTGGATCCTGGAGCAGAACGCGGACGTTGTGGAAGCGGCTGAGCTCAAGTACGCCAAGGGCGGGCTCAATCCCGTGCGCTGGGTCGTGGCCGTTCCCGAGGACTCTTCCATCAAGTCCCTGAAGGACCTGAACGGCAAGCGTATCGCGACCGAGCTGGTGGGCTATACCAGGAAGTACCTGAAATCAAAAGGCGTGAGGGCCGAGGTGGAGTTTTCCTGGGGCGCCACGGAGGTAAAGCCGCCCCAGCTCGCCGATGCCATCGTGGAGCTCACCGAGACCGGCAGTTCGCTCCGGGCGAACAAGCTCAGGGTCATCGAAGTGATGCTCGAGTCCACCACCCGGATCATCGCGAACAAAAAAGCGTGGAAAGACCCCTGGAAGAAGAAGAAGATCGACAACATCACCATGCTCCTCCAGGGCGCCCTCGCTGCCGAAGAAAAAGTAGGGCTCAAGATGAACGCGCCCAAGGCGAACCTCAAGGAGATCTGCGGTCTCCTCCCCTCCATGCACGCGCCCACCATCTCGCACCAGACGGACCCCGCGTGGGTAAGCCTGGAGGTGATCCTGGATGAGAAGCAGTCCCGGGACCTCATCCCCCGACTCAAGCGCCGCGGCGCGTCGGGGATCGTGGAGTATCCGTTGAACAAGGTCATTCCATAAGAAAGGCGGCCGCAAGGCCGCCTTTTCTTCTTGTGCGCAACACCCGTTTCCTGTATATTTTCCTTATCATGCCTGCGAAAACAAAAAACATAACAAAACTCGTCAGGCGCTCGGTGCGCAAGCTGAAAGCGTACTCCGTCGACGAAGCAATAGTGCGCATCAAGCTCGACGCCATGGAGAATCCCTTCCCCGTGCGGGAGGACGTCAGTCGGGAGCTATGCGAGGCAGCGCGTAAAGCCCGGATCAACCGCTACCCCGATCCCTCGGCAAAGGAATTGAAGCGCTCCATCGCGGGGCTGTGGGGCCTGGACCCGGAGCAGATGATGCTCGGGAACGGATCCGATGAACTGATCCAGGCGATCATCCTTGCTTTCGGCGGGCCGGTGCTCATACCAGTGCCGACGTTCGCCATGTATGAGATTACCGCCAGAGCGCTTTCTCAGGACGTGTTCACCGTGCCGCTCAAAAAGAACTTCTCGCTCGATGCTGATAAAATCATCAGGAAGGCAAAACAGGTCAAAGCCAAGGTCATCTTTTTCGCCTGTCCGAACAACCCCACGGGAAATCGCTTTGCAGACGACGCGGTCCGGAAGGTCCTTGAGAAGGCCAATGCCGCCGTGGTGATAGACGAAGCATATCACAGTTTTTCGGGAAAAAGCTTCCTGCCGTTTCTTGACAGACATCCGAACATGATCCTTCTTCGCACGCTCTCGAAGATCGGCTTTGCAGGCTTAAGGATAGGCCTGCTGACAGCAGCTCCGAAGCTTGTTGAGGAGTTGAACAAAATCAGGCTCCCTTATAACATCAATGTCCTGTCCCAGGCCGTTGCCGTGGCCGCGCTCAGGCATAAAGATGTTCTGGATCAGCAGATTTCCCTGTTGATTTCAGAGCGGGAAAGATTATATAATGCGCTGTGCCAGACAGAAGGGATCACGGCTTATCCGTCGGAAACGAACTTTATCCTGCTCCGCGCGGCAACAGACGCGGCAGATATCTATAATAAGCTTAAAGAGGCGGGGATACTCGTCAAGAACCTGAGCAAACCGGGGCCGCTCAAGAACTGCCTGCGCGTGACCGTGGGAACGCCGGAAGAAAACAACGAGTTCATGTCGAAACTGCAGGAAATTTTAGCCACGGTTGGACACTGATAGACACGGATACATGCAGGAATTTTGCCGCGTATTAGCACCAATTTTCACGAATGAAAACTGAAACAGTGGATTGACAGTTCAACGATTCAGGACTTAAATCTTTTATCCGTGCAAATCTGTGGCAAATAAAGGGATTTAAACCATGCCGAGAAAAGCAACCATCGAACGAAAGACCAAAGAGACCGACATCCGCATATCGCTCAACCTCGACGGCAGCGGGGTCTATGCCATAAAGACCTCCGTGCCGTTCATGGACCACATGTTCTCCCATATTGCCAGGCACGGCTTCTTCGACCTCACGGTGAAGGCAAAGGGAGATACGGACATCGACGACCACCACACCGTGGAGGACCTGGGCATCGCGTTCGGTCAGGCGCTCAAAAAGGCGCTGGGCGACAGCAAAGGGATCCGGCGATATGGCGAGGCAACCGTGCCCATGGATGAGACGCTGGCGCAGGTGGCGATGGACCTTTCCGGCAGGCCGTACCTGGCGTATCAGATGGAACTGCCGAAAAAATACAAGCTCAAGGACTTCGATCCCGGACTTGCAGAGGACTTTTTCCGCTCTGTCGCGAACCATGCGGGAATGAACCTGCACATCCGCCTCCTCTACGGCCGTGATGTACACCACATGCTTGAAGCGATCTTCAAGGCATTCGGACGCGCCCTGGACCAGGCAACAACCGTTGACGCGCGGGTCAAGGGCGTCCTTTCGACAAAAGGAAAAATATAACAAACTGATGATCCGCGGATTGCACAGATTTCGCAGAATCATTCTTTTAAAATCTGCGTTAATCAGCGTAATCTGCGGATAAAAGGTTTAACATGATTGCTATTATCGATTATGGAATGGGAAATCTGCGGAGCGTTCAGAAAGGCTTTGAGCGCATGGGCCACGAGGCCGTGGTAACGAGGGAACCGAAAACGATCCTGAGCGCCGGGAGGGTGGTCCTGCCCGGCGTCGGCGCCTTTCCGGATTGCATGCGGAACCTGGAGCAGTACGGGCTTATCGAAGCGGTGCACAAGAGCATCCGCTCCGGCAAACCGTTTCTCGGCATCTGCCTGGGACTCCAGCTTCTGTTCACCGAGGGCGAA